>WJKG01000414.1 GCA_014729205.1 candidate division GN15 bacterium
ACCCTCGAACCAGCGCACATTGCCGTCCCCCTCGAACGCCAGGATGTGGCTGCAGACCCGGTCGAGGAAGAAGCGATCGTGGCTGATTACCATTACGCAGCCGGAGAACTGCATGATGGCCTCCTCCAGCATTCGTAGCGTGTTTACATCGAGGTCGTTAGTTGGCTCATCCAACAGCAACAGGTTGCCGCCGGCTTTGAGCACCTTCGCGAGGTGCGACCGATTCTGCTCACCTCCCGATAGCTCAGAGATTCGCTTCTGTTGCGCGGATCCCTTGAAGCCGAACAGCGCCAGGTATTGACGAATCGGAACCTTGCGATCACCAACCGTGACTTCCTCCAAACCGTCACCAATCTCCTCGATTAGCGGCTTGTCACCCTCCAGGCCTTCGCGTTCCTGGTCCACGTACGCCAGCTTTACGGAGGCGCCCATCGTCACAGTGCCTTCCGTTGGTTCCAGCTTACCGGTGATCAGGTTGAAGAGCGTTGTCTTACCGGTACCGTTTGGTCCGGCCAAGCCGACAACTGCTGAGCGGGGAATGCTGAAGGTCGCATTCTCGAACACCGGCTGGCCATCGTAGGCCATGCTGACATTGTCGAATTCCACTACCTGGTTGCCCAGGTCGGGACCGGGCGCAATTTGAATGACGGACCCGATGTTCTTCTGTGCGGCTGTTTCACGAGCGACCAGTTGCTCATATTCGCGAACGCGGGCGCGGGCCATTTCGTTGCGCTCGCCTCGGCTCATGCGGATCCAGGACAGCTCGCGCTGCAGCGCCTTACCGCGCGGAGAGTCCTTCTTCTCGGCCTCAGCAAGCTGCGTCAGTTTCTGCTCCAGCCACGAGGTGTAGTTGCCTTCCCACGGGACACCACGGCCACCATCAAGCTCCAGGATCCACTTGGTTATGTTGTCCAGGAAGTAGCGGTCGTGCGTAACGATAATCACCGTCCCCGGATACTCGCGGAGCTGTTCCTCCAGCCAGTCGATTGTCTCGGCATCGAGGTGGTTGGTGGGCTCATCGAGCAGCAGCAGGTCGGGCCGCTCCAACAGGATCTTGCAGAGGGCCACCCGCCGCTTCTCGCCGCCGGAGAGTGTGCCGACCAGACGATCATCATCGGGAAGACAGAGCGCATCGGACGCTACCTTGATGGTACGATCCAGATTCCACGCATCGAGCGTATCGATCTTGTCTTGCAGCACACCCATGCGGTCCATTGCCTTCTGCATTTCATCGTCATCCATGGGAGAGGCCATGCTATCGGCGAGGGCATTGTACTCGTCTACCAAAGCCATGGTGTCGGCAAAGGCTGATGCGACAGTTTGCTGCACGGTCAGATTGGGGTCGAGCACTGGGTCCTGTTCCACCATGCCGGCACGAAATCCGGGAGTGATGAAAGCATCACCCTGAAACTCCGTGTCCTTTCCGGCCATGATGTTCAGAACAGTTGACTTGCCGGCTCCGTTTTCGCCGACAATGCCGATCTTAGCACCAGGAAAGAAGCTCAGGTTGATATCCTTGAGTACCTGTCTGGTTCCATAGAACTTGTTGACACCATACATGTGAAAAATGTACTGCTCGGCCATGTGGCAATCTCTCCCAACTTGATTAGCATTAAGGATGTTTGCTACAAGGTACGAACAGAATGCCGCCGTCGGCAAGGGAAGATGACGGACGCGCTATATGCCATCGAGTTTCGGTAACCTTTCGGCTCCAGATTCGTAACATGGGACTAATCGCGACCGTGAGTGGCAGACATTCAACAGAGCAGGCTTTCTCGACAGCAGACTTGTTTGCAGCCTCCATTGTCGCATATATTATCCACACGCTCTGGGCAGTTTTGATACGCAGTGGGATTCAATCACTAATGGGAGTAAGACATATGGAGCAGATAACGCGGCCCGTGGCTGAAGTACCCGTATCACCCAAGCCGGTCAGCCAATCTGAGCGCATTGGCTCGCTCGATTTGCTTCGCGGCATTGCCGTGCTTGGGATTCTCGTTATGAATATCCAGTCATTTTCGATGCCGGACCCCGCGTATTTCAACCCGACAGTGTGGGGCGACTTCACCGGGGTGAATTTCGGAGTATGGGTCTTCTCCCACCTGTTTACCGAGCTGAAGTTTCTGAGCCTGTTCTCTATGCTGTTCGGCGCCGGCATTGTTCTTCTGTGTACACGGCTCGAGGAGCGTGGTATGCGTCCGGCGCGAATCCACTACCGGCGAATCCTGTTTCTGTTCCTTTTCGGACTGATGCATGCCTATCTGCTTTGGATAGGTGACATTCTCGTCTGGTACAGCCTGAGTGGTGTGGTGGCCTATCTGTTCTGGCGGGTTCGTCCCGGCTGGCTGGCGTTCTGGGCTATTGCTATCCTCGGCTTCGGTGCACTGCTTTATGCATTCTTCCAATGGAGCATACAGTTTTGGCCTCAAGAGGCTCTACAGAACAACGCACAGTGGTGGTCGCCGCCGGCCGATGTCATCCAGCATCGTGTTGAGGTCTACCGTAGCGATTGGCTGACACAGATGAGCGAGCGAGTGCCAACCGCAATAGCGATGCACAGTTTCATTTACCTGGTATACGGACTTTGGCGTTCTCTGGGAATGATGCTGGCCGGTATGGCACTGATGAAATGGGGCGTACTCTCGAATGCTCGGTCGCGCGGATTCTATGTCAGGTTGACCGTCATTGGCCTGCTGATTGGCCTGCCGATCACGGCCTGGGGTATGTGGGAGAACTACAGTCACAACTGGGCAATGGAATATAGCCAGTTTGGAGGGCACCTGTTTGTCTATTGGGGGGCGGTCGCAGTAGCACTGGGTTACATTGGTCTGGCCATGCTCTGGTTCGGAAGCGGCCTGATGTCGGGATTGAAGTCAGCCCTGTCGCGCGTGGGACGAACCGCTTTCTCCTGTTATATTCTGCAGACACTTATCTGTACGACGCTCTTCTACGGCCACGGCTTTGGACTCTATGGAAAGGTCCCGCGTTGGGGGCAATTGCTGGTGGTTGTGGGTGTTTGGATTGCGGTCATTCTGTTCGCCAACCTGTGGCTGAAGCGCTTCCGCTATGGTCCCCTGGAGTGGCTCTGGCGCACACTCACCTACGGTAAGCGCCAGCCGATGAGAAAGCCGGCTGAATCAGGAGCATAGATGGACGAAGGCCCCCCGATAAGTCATAGGCCGGCCGCACCCGGCGAGATGGATGGTCTTTTCGACCTCATGATGGCGCAGACCGGTCACTATCTCGATGAAGCTCTGAAAGTGCTGGGGATAACGGTTGACCAGTTCACCACTTATTTCCGATCTGTCGGTCAGGTGTGGGCGATTGAGATTGAGATGGACACCGAAGTCGTGGGGTTTTACTGGATAGAACTGAGGGCCGAGACGCTTCACATACACGGTCTGGTACTGAAGTCCGAGTATCAGAATCGAGGGCTTGGCACAGCGACCATGAAGCTGATTGAACAATGCCTTCCGCAGTCTGTTTCGTACATAGAAGTCGGCGTGCATGAGTCTAACGCAGGAGCACAGTCTATCTGCAAGACATTCGGATTCACCGCTGTTCGGCAACAGACGGGAACAGGCTTCACGATCTATCAGAAGCGGTTTGGCACTTCGTAGCTATGCCAGAGTGGAGGTTGTACGCCACGCGAGATGGAGATCGGTTGATACCAGTTTACTTTGCAAGGAGGATGCATGCAGAAAAGAGCAATCACACTTTTGGTCTTAACCGTAGTTGCTTTCGGTCTCTTCGGTACGCCTGCCAAGGCTGATGAGAAACCGATTCAGTTGGCCCTGTTTACACCGGTACAGATATTCCCCGAGTCGACGCCTATCACTGGCGTGCGCTTGAGCCTTATCTATGGCAGCAATGTCAAGATGAGCGGACTCGATGTTGGCCTGGTCAATCATATTGGCGAGGGATCTTCAGTCGGTGCTCAGTTTGGTGTAGTAGGTATCGCCGATGGTGACTACACCGGTTGGCAGAACAACTGGGTCAATATCTGTAAGGAAGACTTTGAGGGGTTTCAATATGGTGTGGTGAACTCATCATATCACGCCAGTGGCTTGCAGCTGGGGATCTACAACTATGCCCGGACGCTCAACGGTCTGCAGATCGGGTTGATCAATGTCATCAAGCAGGGGGGACGGTTCCCGGTCTTTCCAATAGTCAACTGGTCGGTGGATTAACTGACTAAACAGCAGGGAACGGGGCAGCTAAGCAGAAAAAAAGAGACCGGCCATTGGCCGGTCTCTTTGCATTTGGAAACCGTGTCAGTTACCAGGAGCGACGACGTCCACCGCCACCGCCTTCTTTCTTGCCACGGGCTTCGTTGACCGTTACTGTGCGGCCCATCAGCTCCTTACCGTTGAGAGCTTCGATCGCGGCCATAGCCTCGTCTTTGTTAGCCATCTCGACAAACCCGAAACCGCGGGGTCTCCCGGTTTCACGGTCGTTGATGATGTTGACACTGGTCACTTCGCCATAGTTTTCGAAAGCTTCGCGAAGCTGTTGTTCCGTCATGTCAAACGACATGTTTCCGCAGTAGATGTTCATTCTACTCTCCAAAGATGTCCGTCGTGATCTCGCTGCGTTCTTATTGCAGCGCTTAGATCCATCTGGACGCAGTTAAAGCGCACAATTGCGCATGGACCCCAAGAATCAGCCAAACTCATCGTTTTGCAGGAAGACAAAGCCGTGATAGCAGCCTCAAGGGAAACCAAAGTGAATCTTCTATTGGATGATATCGGTATGTTGATGCGAAGTCAACAGGAATTATCCACTCAGGACAGACAATTGATTCACCCAGTTATGGCGAAGTGAAGCGAAAAACAGTGCCGACGCCGCCGATTTGCTTGCGCTAACATATTCCTAACATTACTCTGTTGAATCGGTCCGCACCATCAGTGCCAGTCAACAATTTGCGGGACCAGAATCTTCTGCATATGGAGTAGTCACCGTGTCCGCCACCACTTACAGTCTCAGCCGATTCATCCGATTGGGCCTGGTTGCCCTCACGATCATCTCATCTGCCGTACAAGTGATTGCGGCACAAAATAATAACACATCAACACCGTTTGAAGGGCTCAGGCTTACTGGCCAGTGGTTTCTTGCCTACGAGGTAGATCGAGCTGGCGATGACGACCTGAATGAGTTCAAGCTCAAGCGCGGCTATGTGAGCGTTCACAAGAAGTTCACGGATCAGCTAACGGCCCGAATCACTCAGGATATTTCGGTTGATCAGGAAGGGGACGGTCGTGGCGATGTCGAGTTACGACTCAAGTACGGATATCTTAGATATCGACTGCCCAACTTGTCCTTGGTGTTTAAACCGACCCTGGAGTTCGGGCTGGCCCATCGTCCGTGGCTTGACTTCGAACAAAAGATGACTGGCATTCGGGTTCAAGGCACAATGTTCCTGGAGCGTTACAACGTGCTGAAGTCAGCGGACTACGGTATCATGTTCAGTGCTCTGCTCGGTGGTGAGATAGGACAGCACTACAAGCGACGAGTCAGCGGTGCGTACCCGGGGCGCTACGGTAGCATTGCGGTCGGTGTCTATAACGGCGGTGGGTACTCCGCGATTGAGGAGAACGAGAACAAGCTTCTGGAGGGGCGGCTGACGGTTCGTCCGTTGCCGTCGATTCTTCCCGGAGTGCAAATGAGTTTATTGGGTGGCTACGGAAAGGGTAATACCGTTGAGTCTCCCGACCTGAACTACTTGACCGCGTTCTTTTCAGTGCAACACTCGCGGTTTCTGGCAACGGTGCAGTACTACACCGGCGAAGGTGATGTCGATGGTACTGCGATCGACAGCACGGGACATGCCCTGCAGCGGGATGGGTACTCGGTCTTCGGCCGTGTGATGACATCGTTTGAGAACCTGGGGGTGTTTGGCAGGTATGACCATTTCGATACCAACACCGACAGAGCCGACACTGACCTGACCCGTTTCATTGTTGGATTGTCGGTGCCCATTTACAAGAAGTCCAAGATCATTGTGGACCACGACTATTTGGAATCTGACCTCGCGGCACACATTGAGCGCGTGTGGGAGGTCGCGGTGGAAATCAATTACTGAATCAGACTCTGGGTTACGCCTCACTCATTGCTTGACATTCCCTGTTAGTAAGAAACGGCCCAGGTGCATATTGCACCCGGGCCGAATCTGTTGTTTGGAGGCTTCCTTCCCTCAATAGGTTTCACTACTTCAGCAGCATCATCTTCTTGGTCTCAGAGCTTCTGCCGATCTCCAGCTTATAGAAGTAAACCCCGCTCGAGTTGGGTGACGCATCCCAGACGACTTCGTTCTCGCCCGGCTGCGCCATACCCACGAAACGCTTGACTACCTGGCCGAGTGTGTTGTACACGGTCAGCGTGTAGTCCACGGTCTCGGGACTGTCGAAGCTGATAGTTGTTGTCGGGTTGAACGGATTGGGATAGTTCTGGTGCAGCGCGAAGCTGTGCGGAACCTCCGGAGTCGCGCTGGCCGACAGGTTGATGCCTACCGGACGGTGATCAAGACTGGAGCCAAGCGCGTGCACGATCTCGTGCTCGCCCGGAATCTGGACGATGCGCGTCTCCCCTGCCTGTATCATCTGCACACCCTGCAGATCGAGCAGGCCGAGCTTGAGCAGTCCATCGGCGTTACCGTGAACGAGTTCAAGGTTGGCATCTGTCAGGCTGACCGGAACGGCTGACCCGTTGCCGTGCAGATGCACTTCGAGGCCGGACAGGTCGATCTCGTTGCTGAGGGTGAGGATGGTGGTGCCGTTGGTGTACTCGGCGAAGAGGTCGGCGGAAGCGGTGATCTTGGGAGCCGGTGCTCCGAGTTCTGAGCCGTAACACTTTGGTTCGGGGCCATTATTAAACAGGTACTGAACCAAGTAGGTCATGTCCAGAATGTTCGTACTTGCGTCTCCAGTCACATCGGTTGCATACACAATCGGTGGCATAGTGCAAGTGCACGAACCGAAGAGACAGCAGATGAGTTCAGTCATGTCCTGGATGTTCACGGAACCATCGATTGAGATATCACCCGGCATATACGAGTTGCTTTCGAACTCACTTGAGTCGCGGACGAAACCAGGCGACAACTTGACAACACTACCCTCACTGTCAAGGGTATGAAACTGCAGTTGGTAGTCGACATGATCGGACATGCACGTGTCCGAGGCAGCGAGAGTCAGATGCAGCGACTCGTTGCACGTGTAGGGTTCCAGACTGTCTGAGTAGTTGGCCGTGGGTATGATAAGGAGATCAAACACATGTGTCGAGCCCGGTGGCAAGAAGCCCGATTCGCCCTGGCCTGCCAAGTAGATATAGCGACCACCTAGATAGCCGTGGTCATCCAACGTATCGGGGACAACAAGCCATCCATCCGTGGCAGAGTTGGCATTGATGATGGTGTCAATCTTCTCAGCCCAATCAGGTACTTCAAACGAAGCAGCCACCGCAACCACCGTGTCATGGATAACCGCATACACCGGCTGCACCACCCAGTTGCTGTCGGGGTCGTAACTTGCCTCGCTTGGTAGGACAAGCTGGCCAGCCATAGCTGGGGCTGCTCCTCGCCAATCCCAGACCACCTCATCATGGTCTGTAGTGGTGGTGACCAAAGCCAATGAATCCTCAGATACGCTCACTACAACTACGTCATTCTGTCCATAGTAATTGTGTTTGCAGGCCAGCCAATCTCCACACGGTGACCAGACCGGATGTGAGAACGAGGAATCC
>WJKG01000038.1 GCA_014729205.1 candidate division GN15 bacterium
AGTGTGTAGAGGGGATCAATGATCGATATGCTGTTGAATGCGGCCGGGTAATGCGAAAATGGTCGGAAAAGCTGCGTGCCGTAGACGGTAAACGTATCCAGAATCACATGGGTGATGAAAGCGAAATAGACCAGCACCGTCCATTGTCGCCAGGAGCCGTACTTGCCGTGTACGCGGCTTATGAGCCAGCCGAGGATGGGGGCGCCGATAGTCAGAAAGAAGAATGCATGAGAGGGTCCACGGTGCCAGCCGAGTTGCGTGATCTCATCGAGAAGCGGGTTGGCGATCACATCAAGGTCGGGCAGGGTGCCGGCGATGGCGCCCCACATAATGGCGCGATTGCCGGCGGACTTGCCGAGGGTGGCTTCGCCGACGGCCGCGCCGAGTGTCAGTTGGGTCAATGAATCCATATGCTCACGAGTCTCCGATGCCTGTACAACCCGAAAGATGGGGTACGGGTTTCCGGCAATGCGGGATGAGGCGTGTTCATCGTGAAACGGGCTTTCCTGGCTACTTCGACTGGTCCAGTTCGTTGCGAACGGCAAAGGCGATATCGCGCTGCGAGAATGGCTTACGAAGATATCGCCCCGCCCCCATCTTCTGGGCCTCGTGGATTCTTTCGGTTTCGGAATAACCGGAAACAATGATTGCCCGCTGGTCGGGGTTGATTTCGCTTACCAAGCGATAGGTCTCGGCACCATCGATTCCATCGGGCATGACCATGTCCAACACCAGGAGATCGAAGCTTTGTTGCTTGATCAACTCGACTGCCTGTTCCCCGCTTTGCGCGCTGACCACCGAGTAGCCAAGGCGACCGAGCAGATGTTCGGTGACCTGCCTTTGAATGGGGTCATCATCGATGACAAGGATGGATTCGTCGCCGCGGCTGGGTGCGCTTCGAGTTTCGCTGTCGGCTTCCGCTCGTGTGACCGGCAAGTAGATATAGAAGGTGGTTCCCTCTCCGATGCGGGTTGAGAGATCCAGGAAGCCTTTGTGGTCTTTGATGACGGCATCGACCACACTCAAGCCCAGGCCGGAACCACGTTTCTTGTCGGCGGACTTAGTGGTCACAAAGGGATCGAAGATTGACTGCAGCAGATGATCCGGGATGCCGGAGCCATTATCGGCGATGATGACTTTGACGTATTCTCCCTTGGGCACGCGGCCGTAGGCGATACTGACGTCATCGACATAGTAGTTGCGGGTAGTTATCGAGATGGTACCGATATCCTGGAGGGTATCGCGGGCATTCTGGATAATATTTGCGAAGGCACGGTGCAATTGTGCACCGCCGCCCTTGACGTTCATGAGGTTGGGGTCGAGATCTGTTTCAATTACGAGCGTGTTGGGGACGGCTTCCATATCCTTGAGCACATTGCGAACGATGGTATTGAGATTCAGAGGGGTGTGGCTGTAGTGTGCACGACGCCCCAGTGTGAGCAATTGCTGGTTGACCTCTCCCATACGCTGCGCGGCGTTCTCGATAGATTCCAGGAACGTGAGGGCCTCGGAGTCGTGCGCGAGATGCTCGCGAAGGAGTTCCGGGTAGGCCATGAGAGGACCAAGCATGTTGTTGAAATCGTGGGCTACCTGGCCGGCGATACGCCCGGCCGTCTCCAGTCGCTGAGCGCGTGTCTCCATCTGACGAAGCCGGCGGGTCTCGGTGATGTCCTTGCAAAAACACAGGTAGCGTCCATCATAGAGTTTCACGGCGCTCAGGTCCCACCAGAGCTCGTGACCTTCCTTGTGGCGTATGTGAATCTCACCGTCGAATCGTTCGTCGGCAAGAGCGGAAGACAGTCTTTGAACGGTCTCTTCTCGCGTGTCATCGGAGAAGAGTGTTCGGATGTCTACCCCAATGAGTTCATCGCGGCGGTAACCGGATAGCCGCTCCGCGGCAGGGTTGGCGTCGATGCAGCGTGCTTCACTGTCGATGACGATGATCCCGTCGGGGGCGTTGTCCACATAGCCACGGTAACGCTTTTCGCTATCTCGAAGAGCGCTTTCGATCCGCTTGCGCTCGGTGATATCGGTCGAGATGCCACACATGGCGATCGCTTGATCATTCTTGTCAAGCACCAGTTGGGTCCGGCAGTCGAGAATGACACGACTACCGTCAGATGCAAAGTTAACCACTTCTCCGCGCCACGAGCCCTCGCTTCTTGTCTTGTCGATGATCTCCTGTTGGGTAGCCCCTACGCTCTCGTCCTGACCATAGGAGTGCACGGTATCGCCGATGAGGTCCTCACGGGTGCGTTTGAGGGCCTCGCACTCGGCATCGTTGACATAGCTAATACGCCCTTCAAGGTCGGTGATGGTGACGCGGTCGGCAATCTGGTTGAGGACCATGCCAAGCAGCCGGAGTTGTGCTTCATCGCGTAGTCGCTCGGTCATGTCCTGTCCCATGACGAGCACGGCGGGGCCATCTTCGAGTTTGATAGGCACCGAGACTGATTCAGTGACGCTCCGGGTACCGTCGGTGCGAATCGTTGTCAGTATCATCGGGGGGTTGGCACGTCCGTCGATGCTTCTTCGAAACCTGCTACTAATGACGTCGCGGTCCTTCGGATCGATGGTCTGTGCGAACGGGACTCCCTGGAGGTCTTCGGGGTCGTCATATCCAAGTTGGCGTGCGGCGGCAGCGTTGGCGTATTTGTACTTTCCATCACGCACCACGAATATGGACAGCGGGCTGCGGTCGATGATAGTTCGGTAGCGCAGTTCGCTCTCGGCAAGGGCCTGTTCTGCCTTCTTGCGATCGGTGATGTCGTGGATGATTGAGAACAGGAGCACGTCATCATTTACTGAAATCGGTGATGAGTGTACTTCGACGACTCGCACATCGCCGTTAGCCAGTTTATGCCTGAAGATGAAGTGGTTGCGCTTTTGTTCGGCCGCAAGCACTCGCTCCTGAGCGACTTCGAGTTCGGACAACTGGTTGATCTGCTGGATCTTCTTTTCCTGCAGTTGTTCAACAGAGTAGCCATAGAAGTGTGCGGCTGCCGCATTGGCGTGACGGATCTCTCCGGTCTTGATGTCGATCAGCAGCATGGGAGCGCTGTGCGATTCAAACATGGTTCGAAAACGCTCCTCACTCTGTTGGAGGTCGGGGTGGTCCTGGGAGGCAGCCATACCCCGAGCAAGGCGTTCGTTTTCAGCCAGGAGACGAGTGACCTCGCCCTGTAAGCGGACGATCTCCTCGCGAAGAGATTCGGAGTTGTTCTTCATCGGTTTGTGTCTCCGCTGCATGAAACGACGTTTTGGGGACTCTCGCCGCTGCTCAGTGTACTCAATAGATAGGGCATTGTAGACTCAGGGTCAATCGTTTTGATGGTACCAGCACCAATGAATCGGAGACCTTGAAGGCTGACAGAGATTGTTGTTGCCAATAGTAGATTACCAAACCTACTTTTGGTCTGCACGATAGGAGTGGCAATTCTTCGACAAGCGTCGATATCTTGTAGTGACGACGCAGTTCTTACCAGCAAGAGCGTATTGGGAGG
>WJKG01000415.1 GCA_014729205.1 candidate division GN15 bacterium
ATCGAGATATACACGCGGCCGGACGAAAATTCCGAAGTAGCGGCGAAAGTGCCGGGCGGTGTGCAACTTGAGGTAATCGAGGATGCCGGCGACTGGTGGTTGGTGAAGCTGCTTGGTGGCAAGCAGGGCTATATCAGCAAGGACGACGCCAAGGAGTAACACTCACCACGACAGTTCTGTCGAGTTGAATTGCACAACCCCGCCATGAACGTGGCGGGGTTGTTTGTGATTTGAGGGGGGATTCGCGCATTCTGGTTGCTGCTGGCAACCCGCCCCCTACTCCTCGCGCTTGAATACCACCACGCCCAGCGGGGGAAGCGTGATCGAGGCCGACTGGTAGTAACCGTGCATCGGAATCGGGCGCGTGCGTACACCACCGAAGTTTCCCTTCTGTGAACCGCCATACAACCCCGCATCGCTGTTGAAACGCTCCTGCCAATGACCGGGCTCGGGCAGACCAACACGGTAGTTCTCGCGCAATAGTGGTGTGAAATTGGCTATCACCACCAGGTCATCCTCAGGATTGTGGCCGTGTCGGATGAAGCTGAGTACCGAACCTTCCCAGTCGTTGCAATCGATCCACTGGAAGCCCTCGGGTGAAAGATCTTTTTCGTGGAGCGCCGGTTCGGTGCGGTACATGTAATTAACGTCCTCCACCATGCGCCGGAGGCCTTCATTGGCCGGGTTGTCCAACAGGTGCCAGTCGAGTGATTGCTCGTGCTGCCATTCGTTCCACTGACCGAATTCGCCACCCATGAACAGCAGCTTCTTGCCGGGGTGCGTGTACTGGTAACTCAGCAACAGGCGCAGATTGGCCATCTTCTGCCAGTGATCACCGGGCATCTTGTTCAAGAGGGAGCCCTTGCCGTGCACGACCTCGTCGTGTGACAGGGGCAGCATGAAGTTCTCGGTGAATGCGTACAGCAGGCTGAAGGTAAGTGTCCCGTGGTGATACTTGCGATGGATAGGATCCTTGGTGAAGAACTCCAGGGTGTCGTGCATCCAGCCCATGTTCCATTTCATGCCGAACCCGAGACCACCCAGGTATACCGGTCGACTGACCATCGGCCAGGCGGTGGATTCCTCGGCGATGGTCTGTACATCGGGATAGTTCTCGTACACGACCTGGTTGAATTGCTTCAGCAGAGCAACCGCTTCGAGATTCTCGCGACCTCCGTATTGGTTGGGGATCCAGTCGTCCCCTTTTCGGGAGTAGTCCAGGTACAGCATGGACGCCACTGCATCCATCCTAAGCCCGTCCACATGGTAGCGGTCGAGCCAGAACAGGAAGCTGGAGATCAGGAAGTTGCGGACCTCGTTGCGACCATAGTTGAAGATCGCGCTCTGCCAGTCGGGATGATAGCCACGGCGGGGATCGGCATGTTCGTAGAGGTGAGTACCATCGAAGAAGATCGGACCGTGTTCGTCCATGGGAAAGTGGGCCGGGACGATGTCCATGATGACGCCGATATCGTTCTGGTGGAGCTGATCGATAAGATATTTGAGATCCTCGGGGGTGCCATAGCGACTCGATGGTGCGAAATAGCCGACAGACTGATAGCCCCAGGAACCATAGAAGGGGTGTTCCATGACCGGCAGCATCTCAACGTGAGTGAAGTTCATCTTTTTAACGTATGGCACGAGCACGTCGGCCAGCTCGCGGTAGGTCATGTAGCGATTACCTTCTTCCGGAACTCGCCGGAACGAACCGAGGTGAAGCTCATAGACCGACCAGGGAGCATCAAGAGCGTTGTTGGCGCGGCGTTTACTCATCCACTCCTGATCACTCCACTCATACTTCTTGCTCCAGACCACTGAAGCAGTATTGGGAGATATCTCCCAGTAACGGGCGAATGGGTCGCCTTTGTCTACTGTGTAGGAGTTGTACCGGGAGCGAATGCGGTACTTGTAAACCGTACCCTTGCCGACGCCTGGGATGAATCCCTCCCAGATGCCGGAGCCATCCCAGCGAACAGTCAACGGGTGCGAAGCGCCATTCCAGCCATTGAAGTCACCCATGACCGCCACGGATTCGGCATTTGGTGCCCAGACGGCGAAGTAGGTACCGTCGACACCGTCGTGGTTGACGAGATGTGGTCCCAGCTTCTCGTACATGCGAAAATGGTTACCCTCCTTGAACAGGTAGATATCCTGTTCGGAGAGGCGAGAGTAGTCGTATCGCACGGAAGACTGCTCGGTCTGGCTGGTCTGCTGATTCAGATTGCTATGGTCGGTATTCACTGTGTTTCGCTCCTTGTCGTTCCGGTCGTGGTCACATCGAGAATCTGCAAGACACCGGTCAATGGAATCATGACCCAGTCGGGACGGTTGTTCAGTTCATAGCCTATCTCGTAGGTTGCCTTCTCCAGGAGGAAGCCCTTGAACAGGTTGCGGAAGTCCTCGGCGTTGCGCGGAATGAAGTCCTCGCCGCTGACTGTTTCGCGATAGGCATCAATGTACAGGTTGCCCAGATACTCAGACCAGAGGTCGGCCCAGGGGACCAGGTCTTCTCTATCTTCGGGGCGAATGGACGGGCTCTGCAGCAAGCCGGCGTGGGCAGCGTAATGGAACGATCGTACCATGCCGGCCAGATCGCGAAGCGGCGAACGCTTGATTCTTCGCTCACTGATGGGGTGTGCGGGTTCCCCCTCGAAATCGATAATAGTGAAGTCTTTGCCGGTGAACAGCACCTGACCAAGATGATAGTCGCCATGCGTGCGAATCTTGCGGGCGTCGATCTTCTTGCTCGACACGCTGCTGGCAACGCGCAATAGCTTGCTGTGTGAATCGAGCACCTGATCAGCAAGTTTACGGGCATCGGCCGAGAGGTATCGTCGGCGCTTGTCCAGCAGTCGCAGTGACTGACGAATCTGGGTGCGGATGGACTGGTAGACCGAGCGCTGGTAGAGCAGTGAGAACTTCTCCGGCGAGAACTCCCGGTCTTTCTTGTTTGATGCGAGCGCACGATGCATTTCACCGGTACGTTGACCAAGGATGGTGATCAGTTCGGCAAAGAAATCACCAAGCATGTCCACAAAGCCGGTACCCCAGTTGCGAGCCGGGAAGATGTCATCGGTGGATTCGCTCACCAGTTCGGGCACTATCGGTTGCTGGGTGATGATGCGCTCGAAGAAGCGTCCGGTCTGATTGACGGCAAGCGACCAGCCATCGCCCTGGTTGGGAACGAACTGTTGCAGGATGGCCAGATCCACCTTCCTTTTGCCGGAATGCTTGAATTCAAGGCTTCCCGCGAAACCGGGGACATTCGGAAAGCGTGCTTTCTCCGTGAGCATGCGTACCAGTTCGGCATCGGGGTTGTTTCCGGTTTCGATCTTGCGATACAGTTTCAGAATGAAGGCTTCATCGTACAGGAACGAGGTGTTGCTTTGCTCCGCACCCAGCAGGCGTGATTCGTAGTCGCCG
>WJKG01000416.1 GCA_014729205.1 candidate division GN15 bacterium
AAGCGGGATTTCAATTCACCGATCATTCGCCCAGCCATGCAACCGGCGGTCGGCCAAAAGATCAGGTGAATGTGTTCCGGCATGACCACGTAACCGAGAAGCTTGAACCTGTGACGGTCGCGCAACGCGCAGAGGTGTTCGACGAACAATCGCCGTACTGAATCGGTCGTGAACGTTTGTTCACGCCGGAATGTACTGAAGGTCGTGAATCTGACCGTGTCGAGATTGTCGTAATGTCGTAGTCTGGTCACTCCAGGTACCCCCGAATATACTTCGTTCGAATCCAATATAGTAGTTTGGGCCGAACGTTTCAAGATGTTTGGTTCGATTTGGGAGATTGGTGATGAGGTGCGGACAGAACCCACAGCAAGGGGCTTGTTGAATAACCCGGGTACTGGGGTTGCAGTCGCCTAGTGTGTAGCCAGCTTGGGGTGAGTGGCTGTTGTTGGCAGATAGTCGCCCAAGAGCCGCCTGAGCACGCCCCATAGGTGTCTGATAGCTCTTAGAGTGGGCAATAACAGTCCAAAATGCGCCGCCAGGCGCTTGAAGTTGAGAACGGCCGCCACCAACCAGCACTGCACCTGCATCTTATGCAGACCACGCCGCCACGCCCGATGCAACCCATGCCATTGTTTTGCCTCCCCGAAGATTCCCTCAATCACCGGTGCACGCGATCGATACAACCGCTTGAAACTCTCCGTTGTGCTGTCTGCACGAAGACGCACCAATGACGCATGATGACGAGTTACTTTCAGATGTCTCCGCTGGGAAGACGTGCAGCGTGGTTTCAAAGGACAACGCTGACAATCGGAACGACGAGCACGATAGTTGCGACGACGACGATGTTTCCCGGTCCCTACATACCTCAGTATCTTACCGTCAGGACAGGTGAATTGGTCCTGCCCTTCATCATACACAAACGCCTCTATCGTGTAATAGCGATCCCTGGTGTAGGTGCGCGGCGTGCGTGGCGGTGACACCAAACGAATCCCGCGATCTTCCATGGAAGCAGCGTTGTGCCCGCTGGAATAGGCCGCATCGCCACAGACCGCTTCCGGGGGAGCATCCAAGTGACGTGACGCTTGATCAATCACCGGCACCGCTTCATCGCTCTCGGCTCCATCGGCCGGTGTCACCGACGAACTTAACACGACGCGCGACTTCCCGTCGGCGACCGTATGCTGCTTGTAGCCAGGGGCGATTCGCTTGCCCGGAAACTTGCCGAAGCGAGCATCAGGATCGGAACTGCCCGGCTGATTCACCTTATTGGCGTCAATGTCAGCACGGATGGTCGTTGCATCAACATGCAACACCCGGCCGTCAATCAAACCACTCGCCTTACACTGCGACACGCTGCGCGAAAACAACTCGTTGAACACAGCATCACCAAAACGGTCCAGACACCGTGACAAAGTCGAATGATCAGGAAGACCTTCATCAAGCTCATACCCGATAAACCAACGGTAAGCCAGATTCACCTGAACCTGACGCATCAACTCACGCACATGAGCTATCCCTTCAAGCGCCTGAAGCAGAAACAACCGGATAATCACCTCAGGATCGATCGACGGACGACCGTTATCCTGACAATACAACGCCCGCACCGTCTCGTGTACAAACGACAAATCAAGAACGCTGTTCAGCTTGCGAAGCTTGTGATCTGAAGGGATGAATGACTCAAGGGGAGGCAGCAGAACCATCTGCTCTTGTCGACAATCTCGTTTGCTTTGCATACATACTGCTACTATCACCACACACCAAAATCAACCCTTTTTCAACAAGCCCCAAGCTGTGGGGCACCGGAGTAAAGAGATAACTAATAGTTGGAAAGGCGATCAGTCCTCGACAATCGCCAGCATCCGGTCGATTTCTTCCTCGACCTGCTGGCCTTCCAGACGGTCTACCTTGATAAGAGTGCGCCCACCTTTGGTGATGGCCTTCTCGGCGACATAGTGCTGATCGGCCAGCCGGGCGATCTGGTGCAGGTGCGTAATGACCAGGACCTGCGCCTGGGCGGAGAGTTCCTTGAGCTTCTCGGCAACGGCAATCGCGGTCTGGCCACCAATACCGGTGTCGACCTCGTCGAAGACCATCAGGCCGTAGCCGCCGGTACGCTGCTGCTTCTCGGCCAGTTTGAGGGCCAGGAGTACGCGGGAGAGTTCGCCGCCGGAGGCCGTCTTTGAAAGCGACTTCAGCGGTTCGCCGGGATTGGCGGTGAACAGGAATCGTGCCTGCTCCAGGCCGTGTGGGCCGAAAGTGAGGTTGTCGCCGTTGCGCTCAATTGTCGGCTCATTGTCGAACTCCCGGATGAACTCGCAGATGAAGTCTCCCTGGGGGATAGCCAGATCGGGAAGGTGCTTGAGTACTTCCTTGCGCAGTGTCCTGGCGGCCTTCTCACGTTTGGTGCTGATCTCTTGAGCGAGATGGGCGTAGCTGTCGAGGTGTTGTTGTGTCTCAGTCTGTAGCTCGGCTATTTGTTCGTCGGGCGGGAGCTTGGTATCCAGTTCGCGGCTGATCTCCGCCAAACGATCCAGGACAGCTTGTGCGGTGCTGCCGTACTTCTTCTTGAGGTGATATATCTCGGCGAGGCGCTCGTTGACCTGATCCAGACGCGCCGGGTCGTCCTCGATTGATCCACCGTATTGCTCGATATCGCGCCGGAGTTCCTCGAGTTCTAACTCGGCGCTTTCGAGTGTCTTCAGTTTGTCGGCCAGGCGATCATCGACTCGCGCCATGGCACTAAGTTCCTTGCGTGCTATAGCGAGCAGGGTGGTGACCGAGGTATCATCGCCACCGAGCAACTGTTCGACATTAGCGGCGCCGGTCATCAACTCGCGGGCGGAATCCAGACGGCGTCGTTCGTTCTCCAGCTCAGTTTCTTCGCCTGAATGGAGATCGGCCTGTTCGATTTCCTGACGCTGGAAGGTGAGTAGTTCGCGTTCCTTTATCAGTTGCTCTCGCTGTCGCTGTACCTGGCGCAGGCGAGCGGCGGTGTGGTGCCATGTGTGGTAGCGCTCGGTGAGTTGCTCGACTTCAGTCTCGAGCCCGGCGAAGCGATCCAGAAAGCTCAGGTGGTTGGCATCATCCATTAGTCGCTGCGAGGCATGCTGGCTGAGAATCTCCGCGATGTCGGCCGTGACGCCGCGCAGTTCGCCGACGGTGATGCTTTCGCCGTTCAGCCTGGCACGGCTTTGACCCGAGGCGGTGACGATGCGCTCCACGGTGAAGCTGGCTTTGTCCATGAGCCGAGCATCGAGTTTCTTGCGTGCCGCAGGAGGCATGTCCTCAAGGGAGAACTGAGCGACAACGCGTGCCTGATTTGCGCCGTGGCGGATGAACTCGCGATCGGCGCGTGCTCCCAGAGCCAGCGCCAATGATGTGACCACAACCGACTTGCCGCCGCCGGTTTCACCGGTGAGCGTAGACAGGCCGGTATCGAACTCAATTACCTCGTGCTCGACCAGGGCGATGTTCTCGATTTCCAGTCGCTTAATCATCCCCGAAATATCCCTCGATTTCGCGCAGCAGTCGATTGGCTTCCTCGGTGTCTCCGGCAGCCTCGGCTTTCTTCAGGTCGGTCATCAGCTTGGTGCGTACCCGTCGCCGCTTCATCTCCATGATGACCTGGATGGCAGTACGGAGTTTTTCCGTGATATCAGTGTCATCCCACTGGACACTGGCTACTTCCGCGATGAGAGCGCGGAATTCAGTGTCGGCCTGTTCCTGGACGAGCCGGGCAGCATCGAGTCGTCCCAGATCGCGATACTGGGCGATCATGGCTGAGTAAAGGCGTGAGAGTTTCTTGGAGTCGAGGTCATCGGGAGCAATGGTTTCGAAAACGGCTTCGAGGTCGTCGTCGTAGACGAACAGTAGCGACAGGAAGTTGAACTCATCGGGGGCCTGCGTTCGCGAGCGCGGGCGAGCGGTCGGTTCTGGTGTCGATTGGGCATCCATCCGAAAGAGCGATTGGTTGACGCCCAGGCGGTGGGCGGCCTCATCGAAGAACAACTCGCGACGTGTAATGTCTGCAATGCGGTTGCCGACCGCTCGCAATTCCTTGACCAGTTTCTCGCGACCGACCACACCGGTGTTCTCAAGTTGTACGTTGCGCACGCGATACGCTACGAAGCCCAGGGCGTTCTGGCGCAGGGCTTCGATGCCCTCGGAGCCTTGTTGTCGTGCGATTGAATCGGGATCTTCCCCTTCGGGCGCCTCGATTACTCTGACCTCCAGGCCGGCATCGTATAGTACATCGACCGAGCGTATGGCGGCCGTGCGACCGGCACTGTCGGCATCGAAGAACAGGTACACCTCATCGGCAAAGCGTGCCAGCAGGCGCGCCTGTTGGGCCGTGAAAGCTGTACCCGATGATGCGACCACGTTGGCGATGTCTGCTTGCCACAGGGAGATGACGTCGAAATACCCCTCGACCACGTACGCAAAGCCGGCATCCCGGATGGCACCGCGTGCCTGGTTGAGTCCATAGAGCACGCTGCTTTTGTTGTAGAGCGGTGTTTCCGGTGAGTTGACGTACTTAGCCGGTTCGCCCTTCCTGAGAGTGCGACCACCAAAGGCGATGGGGTTGTCGGACAGGTTGAAGATGGGGATGATCAAGCGTTGGCGGAAGCGGTCGAAGTACGAACCACGTTCCTCGTTCTTGAGGGCAAGGCCGGCCTCGACCAGTTGATCGGGCATGAGGTCTTTGTCGCGTGCGTACTTGATCAGGCCATCCCATTGCTCGCCGGCCAGACCGAGCTGGAAGTGCTCGATAGCCTTGTCAGAGATTTCCCGCTTGCCGCGGAGGTACTTCTCGAGCACCACTTGATAGCGTGGCTCGAACAGCATGCTGCGGAAGTAGTCAAGGGCGACACGATTGGC
>WJKG01000417.1 GCA_014729205.1 candidate division GN15 bacterium
ATGTGGCCGGCGAGAGCGGATTGCTTTCTCGGCGGTGCGTCAAACTTCGTATCATATACTAATCGAGGCCCGGCAAGGCAATGCAAAACTGAGTGTAACGATTTGACTGACAACCTGTTAATAGATCCAAAGAAGCGCTGCTCGGCAACGCGGCAGACTTGCTTTTCGGCCAGTGTTGCCATATCTTACGCGATTACAACGAAACTGGAGATTTAGGGTATGTACGATAGGAAATTCCTGGACAAATTAGCCCGCCGCAAGCAGCAATGGGAAGAGAAGGCGAGTGAGCTTCGTAAGCGCAAATCGCTGCCACGGTTCTTCACGATCAGCGGCGAGGATATCGACGAGCTTTACACCCCCGACATGGTGCCCGGTGCTACGGACGAGGATCACTACCTCAATGAAATCGGTCTGCCGGGCGAGTATCCGTACACGCGCGGTGTGCATCACACCATGTACCGCGGGCGGTTGTGGACTATGCGTCAGTTCGCCGGCATGGGGACTCCCAGCCAGACCAACCATCGGTTCAAAATGCTGCTCAAGGAGGGTGGTGGTGGCCTGTCGACTGCATTCGATCTGCCGACACTGATGGGTTATGACTCCGATCACCCGCGCTCGCTGGGAGAGGTGGGCAAGTGTGGCGTAGCGGTTGACACCCTGGCCGATATGGAAATCATATTCGACGGAATAGACCTGTCGAAGGTGTCGACCTCAATGACGATCAACTCGCCTGCCTCGATGCTGTTGGCCATGTACCTGGTGGTGGCCGAGAAGCGCGGTATTCCGTTTGATCAGATTCGCGGTACACTCCAGAATGACATTCTGAAAGAGTATATCGCCCAGAAGGAGTTTATCTACCCGCCACGGCCATCGGTAAGGATGATCGTGGATTTGATCGAGTACTGCACGCGCGAGGTACCGCAATGGAACACGATCAGTGTCAGCGGATACCATATCCGCGAGGCGGGTTCGACCGCAGCACAGGAGCTGGCGTTTACGCTGGCGGACGGTTTCCATTATGTGGAAGCGTGTATGGAGCGCGGACTGGATGTGGACGCTTTTGCACCGCGTATTTCGTATTTCTTTAACGCCCATTCCGATTTCTTCGAGGAGATCGCCAAGTACCGCGCCGCACGGCGGATTTACGCCAGGCGCATGCGCGAGAAGTATGGCGCCAAAAACCCCAAGAGCTGGTTGCTTCGGTTCCACACGCAGACGGCGGGATGCTCGCTGACGGCCCAGCAGCCGGAAAACAACATCGCCCGGGTGGCGCTGCAGGCGCTTTCCGGAGTGTTGGGCGGCACACAGAGTCTGCATACGAACTCGATGGATGAGACACTGGCGCTGCCATCGGAGAAGGCGGTGCGTATCGCCCTGCGTACGCAGCAGATTATCGCCTATGAGACCGGGGTCGTGAACACGGTGGATCCGCTTGGCGGGTCGTACTTCGTGGAATCGCTCACCGATAAGATGGAGCATGAGGCGCAGAAGTACTTCGATGAGATCGACCGCCGCGGTGGTGTTGTTGAATGTATTGAGGAGGGCTACCTGCAGCGTGAGATTGCCAAGGCGGCGTACCGCTTCCAGCGCGAAATCGAACAGGGCGAGCGCAAGATTGTGGGCGTGAGTGATTTCCAGATGGAGAACGAGCGGATCGAGATTGATGTGCTCAAGATCGATCGCGAGGTGGAGCAGGAGCAGCGTGAGTTCGTGGGCAAGATCAAGGCCGAGCGCGACTCAGGAAAGGCGCAGCAGACGCTCGAAAAGCTCCGCGAGGTGTCCCGCACGGAAACGGGGAATACGTTCGAGGCGATCATGGATTGCTGCCGGGCGTACTGCACGCTGGGCGAGATGTGCGATGTGCTGCGCGAGGAGTGGGGTGAATATGTCGAGCCGCCGTCGGCGATGGTGGCCTCGTAGGGATATAGCGAGAGAGAAGCAAGTGCTGAGAATTCAATGTGATCACGTGATAGGATAGACGCAGCGAATGGAACAGAAGATACGCGTGCTGTTGGCTAAGCCCGGTCTGGATGGCCATGACCGGGGAGTGAAGGTTATCGCGGCGGCGTTCCGTGATGCCGGGATGGAAGTGATCTATACCGGCCTGCGGCAAACGCCGCAGATGATTGTCGATGCCGCCATTCAGGAGGATGTCGACGCGATCGGTTTGTCGGTGCTCTCGGGGGCACACATGACGTTGTTCCCGGCAGTGCTCGATGAGCTCAAGCGCCAGGGTGCCGAGGACATCATGCTTTTTGGCGGCGGGATTATTCCCGACGACGATCAAGAGGAGCTGGAGAAACTGGGTGTGGACAAGGTGTTCACGCCGGGTGCTCCGACCGAGCAGGCGATAAGCTGGTTGCGTGGGGCCGTAGAGAAACGGCGCACCGCGCAGGAAGGCTGAAACGAGAAGACAATGACTGGAGTGTACATACAAGGAGTTTCCGTCTGGAGGGACGCATGAACAAGAATATCGATGAGCGGCAGCAGGCCGTACGCGATGAAGTCAAGGCATTTGCCGAGAAGCACATCTACCCCAACTCCGAGGAACTGGACCGCATGCCGGAGCCGCGCAAGTTCCCGCGCGAGCTCTACGGCGAGCTGGGCAAGGCCGGGTTTATCGGCTATTGTATGCCCAAGGAACTCGGCGGACAGGGCAAGAGCCACCTCGAGTATATCACACTGGTCGAGGAGCTGTGCTATCACGATCCGGCGATCGGTCTGTTGTGTGCGGTCGGCGAGCTGGCCACGCACCCGATCTTACATTTCGGTAACGACGAGCAGAAGAAGAAATGGGTGCCCAAGTGCGCCTCCGGTGAGATAGTGCCGGCCTTTGTGCTCACGGAGCCGGAAGCGGGTTCCGACGCCGCCAACCAGAAGACCGAGGCGGTGGAGACCGACGACGGCTATGTGATCAACGGCGAGAAGATCTTCATCATGCACGGTGATGCCGCCGATCTGGGCGTCGTCTTCTGCAAGGTGAAAGACCAGCCCAAGCTCTCCGCGATCCTGGTAGAAACTGACCAGTCCGGCTGGGAAGGGCGCACGCTGAAGAACAAGATGGGTATGCGCGCGGCCACAACCGGCGGCGTGATTATGAAAGACGTCAAGGCGCCGAAGGATGCGCTGCTGGGCGAGATTGGCAAGGGATTCCGCTACGCGATGACGACGCTGGACTCGGCGCGTATCGGCGTGTCGGCACAGGGTGTTGGTATTGCGCAGCGGGCGCTGGATGAGGCGATTGCTTACTCCAAGAAGCGCGTGGCGTTCGGACAGCCGATTGCCAAGCTCCAGGCGATCCAGTGGATGATTGCCGACATGGCCACCCAGGTGGCGGCCACGCGTCACATGTGCTACCATGCGGCGAAGATGCAGGATGCGGGCGAGCGGTTCAGCCTCGAGGCCTCGATGGCCAAGCTGCACGGTTCGGAAACGGCCCGGTTCTGTGTTGACCGCGCCATGCAAATCCATGCCGGCTATGGGTATATCGGTGAGTTCTCGCAGATCGAGAAGCTCTACCGCGACCAGCGCGTCCTGGAGATCTACGAGGGTACCTCGGAGGTGCAGCGCCTGGTGATCGCCGGCAATGTTATCGGACGTTAATGCAGTTTGGTGATTTCGAGATACGAACCTTCGTCGAGCAGAGATTCAAGCTCGACGGAGGTTCTATGTTTGGGGTGGTGCCGAAGTCGATCTGGAGCCAACTGATTCCGGCCGACGAGAACAACCTGATCGATATGGTCACCAACCTGTTCGTTCTTTCACAGGGCAAGCGGCATATACTATTCGATGCCGGCCTGGGGGACACGCTGACCGACCGCGAGAAGAAGGTGTATTCAACCGACGGCCATTCGATGATGGAGGAAGGGCTGGAATCGATCGGGCTGTCGGTTGAGGATATCGACTTCGTTATACTCACACACCTGCATACTGATCACGCTGCCGGAGCGGTGAAATGGGAGGGCGGCAAGTACGTACCGCGCTTTCCCAACGCCAGGTACGTGATCGGTCGTACGGAATGGAAGACAGCAATGAAACCGGACGAGCGCACCGCCGCGGTCTATACGCCGGAGCGCTACCAGGTGCTCAAGGAGGCGCAGCTTGTCGACCTGATCGATACCGGCCGGGAGATATTCGACGGTGTCCGCACCGTGCGGACCGGCGGGCATACCTCGGGGCACTTCGCGCTGGAGATGGAGTCCGGCGGGCAGAAGGTGTGGTACTACGCGGACATTTTCTGCACCTCGGCCCACATGAAGGTGGCCTATGTACCCGCGACGGATTTGTATCCACTGGAGACGATGGAGGTCAAGCGCGAGAAGCTGCCACAGATCATCGAGGAGCAGATTGTGATGGCGTTTGACCACGACACCCGTATGCCGTTGGCACGGGTGACTTATGATGAGAACAATAAGCTGAACGTTGCGCCTGTTTCGGGCGCGAAAGCATGAGATGATACCTACCTATGGCTCTTGAGGAAAAACTCAACAAACTGGAACAGATGCGCGCCGAGGCGAAACTCGGTGGCGGCGAGAAGAGAATCGAGGCGCAGCACGCCAAGAAGAAGCTGACCGCACGCGAGCGGATCGAACTGCTGGTGGATCCCAACTCGTTCGAGGAATTCGACATGTTTGTCACGCATCGCTCAAGCGACTTCGGGCTGGACAAGCAGAAGATCCTCGGTGATGGTGTCGTAACCGGGTGTGGCGAGATCGGTGGCCGCAAGGTGTTCATATTCAGTCAGGACTTCACCGTCTTCGGGGGCTCGTTGTCCGAAGCGCATGCAGAGAAGATTTGCAAGATTATGAAGATGGCCATGAAGGTCGGGGCGCCGGTTATCGGCTTGAACGACTCCGGTGGTGCGCGTATCCAGGAGGGCGTGGTATCACTTGGAGGCTACGCGGACATTTTCCTGCTGAATACGCTGGCCTCGGGTGTGGTGCCGCAGATCTCGCTTATTCTTGGGCCCTGCGCCGGCGGGGCTGTCTACAGCCCGGCGATCACGGATTTCGTGTTCATGAGCCAGGGGACGAGCTATATGTTCGTTACCGGGCCCAACGTGGTCAAGACCGTGACGCATGAGCAGGTGACGAGCGAGGAACTGGGCGGCGCTATGACCCACGCTTCCAAGAGTGGTGTGGCACACTTTGCCTGCGAGAACGAGGCGGACGCCATCACCCGGCTCAAGCGTCTGATGGAGTATATCCCGCAGAACAACATGGAAGATCCCCCGTGGGCTGACTGTACCGATCCGCTGGATCGCGAGGACGACGCGCTCAATTCGCTGGTCCCCGAGAACCCGAACATGCCGTACGATATCAAGGAAGTGATTGGCCACATTGTCGATTCGGGCTCGTTCTTCGAGGTGCATGAAGACTACGCGCAGAATATTGTGGTGGGGTTTGCCCATCTGGGTGGGCGGTCGATCGGCATCATTGCCAATCAACCGCAGGTACTGGCCGGGTGTCTGGATATCAACTCAAGCACCAAGGGTGCGCGGTTTATCCGGTTCTGCGATGCCTTCAATATCCCGATCCTGACATTCGAGGACGTACCGGGGTTCCTCCCCGGCGTCGATCAGGAGCATGGCGGGATTATCCGCAACGGTGCCAAGCTGCTGTACGCCTACTGTGAGGCGACGGTGCCGAAAGTGACTGTCATCACGCGCAAGGCGTATGGGGGAGCGTACGACGTCATGAACTCCAAGCACGTGCGCGGTGATATCAACTACGCCTGGCCGACCGCCGAAATTGCGGTTATGGGACCGAAAGGGGCGGTGGAGATTATATTCCGCAAGCAGATTGCCGAGGCGGAGGATCCCGAGGCTGAGACGCAGCATTTGACCGAGGACTATCGCGAGAAGTTCGCCAATCCGTTCATTGCGGCGGCGCGCGGGTATGTTGACGATGTGATCGAGCCGAAGAGCACTCGCCCGCGGTTGATACGGGCGTTCGAGATGCTGGAGACGAAACAGGATTCCAACCCGCCGAAGAAACACGGGAATATTCCGCTGTAGGCCCGGTGAGTGGAGAGTAACCTATGACACGCAAGATCAAGAAGATACTGATTGCCAATCGTGGAGAGATCGCAGTCCGCGTCATGCGGGCCTGTCGCGATCTGGATATCAAGTCGGTGGCCGTGTTCTCCGAGTGCGACAGCACTGCCTTCCATGTACGGATCGCCGATGAAGCGTACCCGATTGGCCCATCGCCATCAAACGAGAGCTACCTGGTGTTTGACAACATCATAGAGGCCGCCCGGAAATCCGGTGCCGATGCTATCCATCCCGGGTATGGTTTTTTGAGCGAGAACTCCGCCTTCGCCAAACGATGCGAGGAGGAAGGGCTGGTCTTTATCGGCCCCAAGCCGGATACGATTGCGCTGTTGGGCGATAAGCTGCAGGCTCGCGAGGCGGCCCGTCGTGCGGGACTGCCGCTGGTGCCGGGTGAGGATATCGGTGATGTGACCGATACCCAGGCGGCGCTGGCCAAAGCCGAAGAGATCGGATTCCCGGTGTTGGTCAAGGCAGCCGCCGGTGGCGGTGGCAAAGGGATGCGAGTGGTCAATAAGGCCGAGGATTTCGAGGAGGCGTTGCAGCGTGCCAGCAGCGAGGCCAAGTCGGCCTTCGGTGATGGCCGTGTGTTCCTCGAGCGCTACCTGACGCATCCCCGTCATGTCGAGATTCAAATCATGGCTGACGAACACGGCAACGTGATCTACCTGGGTGAGCGCGAGTGCTCAATTCAGCGTCGGCACCAGAAGGTGATCGAGGAGTCACCCTCGCCGATCATGACGCCGGAGCTTCGCAAGAAGATGGGTGAGGCGGCGGTGAGTATCGCCCGGGAAACGGGTTATCTGAACGCCGGGACGGTGGAGTTCATGGTCGATCAGGACCTGTCGTTTTACTTCCTGGAGGTGAACACCCGTCTGCAGGTGGAGCACCCGGTAACAGAGATGGTGACCGGGCTGGATCTGGTGAAGGGGCAGGTATACGTTGCCGAGGGCAAGGAGCTGCCGTATGGTCAGTCTGATGTCAAGCTCCGCGGACACGCGATTGAATGCCGTATTTACGCTGAAGATCCGGACTCGGGGTTCATGCCGTCGACCGGCACCCTCAGCAACTACCGCCAACCGGCCGGTCCCGGTGTGCGGGTGGATGCGGGCGTGACGATCGGCAGCCAGATTCCTATCTACTATGATCCCATGGTGGCGAAGATGGTCGTCTGGGGCAGCACTCGCGAGGAGGCGATTGGCCGCTGCAAGCGGGCGCTGGAGGAATACCGGATTGCCGGAGTTAAGACGACGATCGGGTTCCATCAGACGGTATTGAACAATGAGCGGTTTGTCGCCGGTGATATCTCCACCCGTTTTCTCGAGGAGGAGTATCCCGACAACAAGTACATAGTGCTCGATGACGAGACGCGTCGGGCGGCGGCAATGGCGGTTGCCCTGGACAAGTTTGCCAATGAGCGCCGGATTACGCTGGGTCGTCGCGAGAATCAGATCCCGGAGCAGTCCCGGTGGGTCAACGTGCATCGTCGGCTGAACCTCAAGCGGATGGGAGGGTAAAGCCATGCCGCAGCATTATCTGGTAACAATAGATGAGCAGGAATTCGATATCGAGGTCGAGTTCGTTGGAGAAGGCTATCGCGTAACGGTTAATGGCAACGAGCACCTGGTGCGTCGGTTCGACATGGAATCGGTACACTCGTTGATGCTGGTCGACCATATGTCGTATGAGGCGTTTGTCCGTGGCAATGGCGAGCAGGGCCAGCGCTCGGTGTTTATGCTGGGTCGAGAGATCGATGCGCATATCGAGGATTACAACCTTGCCCAGCTCAAGAAGGCGGCGGGAATGTCCGGCCCGGGAGCGGTGGACACGACGGTGAAGGCACCGATGCCGGGGCTGGTAATAGATATCAAGGTGTCGCCCGGTGACACTGTCAGCAAAGGACAGGCGCTGTGTATCGTAGAAGCGATGAAGATGGAGAACGTGATCAAGGCGCCCGCCGATGGGACTGTCAAAGCGGTTCCGGCCAAGACCGGGAGTTCGGTGGAAAAGGGCGATGTGCTGATCGATATCGAGTAGCGTGAATGCTCAGGCAGGAGGCTGATAGCAATATGTGTCGATGGTTGACCCGGCTGGTGATTTGTTTGGTACTCGGCGCGGCACTGGTGGCGTGTTCCAGTGGCGGCGATGGAGGCGATGGTGGTTCGGCCACCAAGAGCGATGATGTGCAGAAGGAGGTTCCCAAGTCCGGTAGTGACGTCGAGGAAGTCGTCGAGGAGCCGGGCAGCGAGGAGCAGTTGATCGAGGATGTTATCAACGACGCCCTGGCCCGTTTGAAGCTCAAGGACAAGACTGGACTGTACGAGAACGAGTTCGAGTACTTGCGCGACGAAGACGTATTCGATGATTACCTCAAGCGGGGTGAAATTAACTGGGCACAGGCGGACACGATCGAGTTCGTCGATATACAAGCGGTGGAGTTCTTCAAGCAGGATGACTCGGCGGTGGTGGATGTTGTCGTGAACTTCTACAATCCAACGGCCGACCGCCGGAGTTCCATCAGCGACCGGATTACCGTGTACTGGCATCGGGGACGGTGGATCAAGCCGACCGTATCCGTGCGCAGTCAGCAGGACGAGTACGACGAGTTGCAGCGAGTCGCCGATTCCATGGCTCAGCTCGAGGCGGAGTACGGGCAGTAAGGAACGCATATATGAGCGATGTACTTGTTTCGCATATTGGGATTGCCGTCTCGGATCTGGAGAAGGCAGTGGAGACCTACAAGCTGATTACCGGCAACGACTCGCCGGTAATCGAAGAGGTCGAGGATCAGAAAGTCAAGGTGGCGATGTTCACTCGCCCGGAGGATGACTCACCGCACCCACAGGGGAAGATTGAGCTGGTGGCCGCAACCGCCACCGACAGTCCGATTGCCCGGTACATTGCCCGTAACGGGGAGGGGCTGCACC
The DNA here is from genome assembly GCA_014729205.1 of candidate division GN15 bacterium. Taxonomy (GTDB): domain Bacteria; phylum Zixibacteria; class MSB-5A5; order GN15; family FEB-12; genus WJKG01. Next base: position 8,980 of record WJKG01000417.1, read on the forward strand.
ACATCTGTATCTATGTCGACGATATCGAGCAACGTCTGGCTGAACTCAAAGCGGCCGGGTATCGGCTGGTCGATGAAACTCCCCGGATCGGTGCCAAAGGGGCGAAGATTGCTTTTGTGCATCCTTCGGCGGCACACGCGGTGCTTATTGAACTCGAAGAACGCAAGTAGCTTCAGGATTATTATCAGACCGTGGTGCGGCTGGTGGCCGGGGCGCCGCAACGGCGACAGGCGTCATAGCGTTTGGGATTGAGTCGACCGCAGGAGCATCGCCAGAAGCTGTGCTGAAACCGAGGCAGCACCTTGTCCTGAGCTCCCCGACGTTTCCTGATCAAGAGAAACAGCGCCGCAAGAAGCAACAGGGCGGGCACGTAGCGCCACTTACCACCGGAAGGGGTTGCGAACACATCGACGGCGTGGTCGGCGGTCATGGCGAAACTCTGCTGCATCAACCATAAGTCCGCCTCGACATATCCATACTCATCCACATCAGCCTTTGCCCACAGGGTATAGAGTACCTGTCTGCCCTCGACCTGCCGGTAGATAAGACCGGCCAGACGATGGCGGATTTGCAGGTTGTTCACGCTGTCATCGGTGACGAACTCAAGGACGAAGCCGGCCCGCTCGACGTCATTGAACCCGGTGTTGGTGAGCAATCTGGCGTTGGGGAGCGGATCAACCACATCGGCCAGGACAAATTCGACCGCGGTCTTCAATTCTTCGGGATTATTGAGTGTTTCGCCCTCGGCAATGACTGTCCGGGAGATCAACATTTCGGCCGCGAACTCGTCATGCTCGACCATGTAGGGGAAGTCGTCGTTGGTGATGTCAACGGCCCAACCATCGGGCAACAGCATTTGGGTTTCGTTGCCCAGATCAACCGGGGCGGTAGCATGTATGGATGCCACAACCGCGAGCATCATGACGAGTGCAAGCAAACAGTTCCGCATATATGTAGTATCGGCCAGATTGCAGGCGACGGCCACTTTCTCAAGGGTGTTGTTTGAGGCAGGGCGTTAGCGATTGAAGTTGCGGTCGAGGCAGTCGGTAACGGTGGCGATTTTGCGGGTGAGAAAGTCCTCTCGGCTGAGAGCGGGGCGATAGAGGTGGTGCTTCCCCTGTTTCTCGCGTGAGAGGAGTCCCTTCTGGGCGAGGCGGCTCAGGACAGTCATGGTGGTCGTGTAGGCTCTCTGGTTGTTCTCGCCGAGGAAGAACTGAGCTTTCTTGACGGTTAGCTCACCCTTTTCCCAGGCGAGTTCCATCAGCCGGGCCTCAGTAGGGCCCAGAAAGACGGCGACCCCGGTAGCATCGGGGTCGAAGTAGAACGGGTTAGGTGTCATTTGACACGTTTGTTCTTGTTGCTGACAATCATCCAGATGCCCACGGCAATAATGGCAGCCGGCCAGAAGTAGTCGAAGGCGCCGCCGGTGATGATGTCCATCTTATCGAGCATGATGAGCACGCCCAGGATAAGCAGTAGTATTCCAACGAGCATAGACAAATACCTCATTTGAGTGAATGTGCCAATAACATATGCTGGACTATGCAGGGAGAAAAGAGAAAAAATGGTCGCTATTGCCACGCAAAAGAGAAACGGGGCGGCTGTACGAGCCGAATGCCGGTTCGGCCGGGCCGGGCCTGGGCCGGAGAGACGACATAGAGCACCAGGCGGCTTTGGCCGTACTGTACGCCGTTGTAGATGGGATTAACCGGTCGGTAGGCGATCCAGTTGTAGTCGTTGACGAAGCACCAGGACCCGAATGGCAGGTTGCTCAACTCTGCCTCGGGCAGGACACCCAGATAGTTGTCCGGCGGAGGTTTGAGCAGTTCGAACGGGTTGCAGACCGGGGGCAGTTCACCCTCTTTCAGACTCCGCTCGCTGTGGGCGGTTATGGCCAGTCTGAGGCGGTCCAGCAGTGAATCGACATGTGCCTGCTCAGCCGACTGGTGAAAGGCACTGAAGACTGGCTGCGAGGCGTACGCCAGCGCAAACAGCAATGCAAGGGCTGTCAGTAATAGCGTTAATGGTGGTGAGTCGCTATATCGGCTCCGTTTGCGCCTGACCATGCTGCATATCCTCTGGTGTGAGAGTCTGTCCCATAGAGAATAGGTCGGCAAACTGGCGTAATTGTATAGCTTTCGAACAACAAAAGGCGACTCAGCGGGCCGTTTTCAATCGCTCGACAACAACCTGGGCGACGGCTTCCAGCATGACCCGATCCTGCTCGGTAAAGTGACCGGGCTCATTGGAGTCAATGTCGATTTCGCCCAGCACGGTGTCAGCGTCGAGCAACGGCACCACGATCTCCGAGCGGGTCGTTACCGAGCAGGCAAGGAAGCGCGGGTCGGCGTTAACGTCATCGACCACTATCGATTGTCTCTGGCTGGCGGCCGCGCCACAGAGACCGGCATTCAGCTCGATTACCGTGTGCGGTGTAGGGGGCCCTATGTAAGGGCCGACCTTCAGAACGCCGTCCTTGAGCATGTAAAAACCGGTCCAGTCGAAATTGTCGCTGAAGGCATCGATTAGCTCAACGGCAGCTTGAAGGATATCGGTTTCAGTTGACTTGTCGGCAATAGCCCGCCGGACGTCATCAATGAGTTTCTGGCGATGTGCTTCCATTAGAGTGTCTCCCTGATTGCGCGATAGGCGTCCATGGGCACCGAAGGATCCACGGCACAGCCGGGACCGAGAATGAGTCGGTTGGGCTCAAACCGGGATTTCAGGCGCTGGATCTGGAAGGCGATCTCCTGAGGCGTGGAGTGGCGCAGCCAGCCCTCGTGGTCAATGCCCCCGATCAGCGTCCAGTCCGGCAGTTCTTCGGCAGCTCGATCCAGAGGGAGGTTGGTCGGGTGCGAATCATCCCAGTTGATCATGCGGGCCTTATAGTCATGTTCGGCCAGCTTGCGCATGTAGTTGTTGGTGCTGCAGACGTGGAGGATGTTCATGGCGTCTTCCCCGGCGGCCTGGATAACGGGCAGATCGTACTTGAGGCCAAAACGCTCATATTGTTCCCAGGTAAGCTTATCTGATGAGGCCCAGTGCGTGGTGGCGTAGAAGATGCCATCGGCGCCAGCGTTGCGCAGCTCGGAGGCGAACCGGGCAAAGGTATCGGTGATGGCGACCAGGGCTTCCTTGACCAGTTCCGGGTGGGACTCGAGATGGTCAACGAGCATCTGGTGCTCGGGCACCAGGCGTCCTGCCACCGAAAGCGGCGTGAAGATGGTCATCAGCAGCGGCAGTTCCTTGTCGGAGCCTTTGCGGATGAGCGAAACCGTCTTGAGGTGCTCATCGAGTACGGGCGAGGTGAGCGGCAGGGCTTTGATTTTGAGCCAGGCTTCCGGCCTGGTGACCGGGAAGTCCTTCTTGACATGCTTCTGGAG
>WJKG01000039.1 GCA_014729205.1 candidate division GN15 bacterium
CTCGCCCAGGGCTTTTTCCCAGAGTACTACGAGGACCTGCCCGCCTCAGCGTACTGGTGGATGGGGCTCGGCGGCATGGTGGGACTGTTCCTATCTATCGTACTGCACGAGCTGGCGCACTCGCTCGTAGCGCGGCGGTACGGTATTCCCATGCACGGTATCACGCTGTTTATCTTCGGTGGCGTGGCCGAGATGAATGACCAGCCCCAAAACGCCAAATCAGAGCTTGCCATGGCGCTGGCCGGACCACTGATGAGTGTCGTTATTGGGCTGGTCCTGCTGGGTATCGATGATACCTTCGGTGCCGCCTGGCCGCAGGCGGTGCACGGTGTTGTCATCTACCTCGGATTCCTGAACCTGATCCTGGCCGGTTTCAACATGCTGCCGGCGTTCCCACTCGATGGAGGACGGGTGCTGCGTTCGCTGCTGTGGCTCTGGAAAGGTAACCTCCGCTGGGCTACTCGAATCGCCTCCAAGATTGGTTCCGGCTTTGGCGTCGCGTTGATTGTACTCGGCGGTCTGCAGTTTATTACGGGCAACTTCATCGGCGGGTTGTGGATGGTACTGATCGGTTTCTTTCTCCGCTCGATTTCCCAGCAAGCGTATCAGCAGGTGCTGATTCGCAAGTCGTTGCAAGGGGAGTCGATTCAGCGCTTCATGAAGACCGATCCGGTTACGGTACCTCCCTCGATATCAGTACGTGACTTTGTCGAAGATTATGTCTATGAGCATCACTTCAAGTTCTATCCGGTCGTAGAAGACTCACGTCTGGTCTCATGTGTGAAAGTTGACCAGGTCAAGGATCTGGATCGGGATCAGTGGGATAACAAGACTGTTCGAGATATAGCCACCGACTGCTCCGACGAAAACACCACCACGCCCGAGACCGATCCGGTTGATGCCCTCGCCAAGATGCGCAGGACAGGCAACAGTCGGATGCTGGTCACCCGCGGTAACGACTTGGTGGGGATTGTCGCACTGAAAGATATGCTTGAGTTTCTGTCATTGAAGGTCGACCTGGAGGAGTCACCTTAATATGGCAGTAACTGGATAGCCCTTTGTATTTCGTTTAACGGTAACGATGTCGCTTGACATCGTGGTTTGTGAGGGCTATGCTGAAGTAGAAAAGAACGAGACCGGTTATTGTGAAAAAAATCACAACAAAGGACGCTTCATGGCCACGTCGGTAATGTCGGTGGCTGATCTTCAGCGGCTCCTGGATACCCTGACGGAGCGGGGGATTGAGACGATCGGTCCCACTGTCCGCGACGGGGCAATAATCTACGACCAGATCACGACGACTCAGGAGTTGCCAATCGGCCATCAGGAGGTGCAAGATGGAGGCTATTACCGCCTGAAGGCGACCTCCGAGAATTCCCTCTTTGCGTACACAATGGGGCCGCAGTCGTGGAAGAAACATCTGCTCCCCTCGCAGCAACACGTGTTAACGGCGGAGCGCCAGGGTCGCGGTTTCTCTGTTGAAGCGGCCCCTGATGAACCACCGGCTCGTGCCTTTCTGGGCGTACGTGCATGTGAGCTGGCGGCGATCCGAGAACTGGACAAGGCGCTTCTGAAGGGTCCGCATGCTTCGGAACCGTATCGGAAACGCCGTGAGAACACACTGATTATTGCGGTCAACTGCACCCGTGCTGGCGATACCTGTTTCTGCACCTCAATGGGGACCGGACCTCGTGTGCAAGACGGCTTTGATGTACTACTGACAGAACCGTATAAAGCGCTGCCATCGGTGTGCCTGGCAGAAGCCGGGAGTCTGAAAGGGCGTGAATTGCTCGATGAACTGGAGCTTGCCGAAGCTACAGAAGCCCAGTTGCGAGCTGCCGACAAAGCGGTAAGCAATGCCGCCGACAATATGGGGCGGCAGATCACGACGGAACAGCTCCCCAAGATGCTGCAGGACTCACTGTCTGACACCCACTGGGAAGCCATTGCCAAGAGGTGTTTGAACTGCGGCAACTGTACTATGGTCTGTCCAACCTGTTTCTGCAGTACGGTGGTGGATACGACAGATTTGACCGGGCAGACAGCACAACGCATAATCAAATGGGATTCATGTCACACGCTGGATTTCTCCTACATCCATGGTGGCAGTGTGCGCACCAGCGGCATGTCCCGGTATCGGCAATGGATGATGCACAAGCTGTCGTTCTGGACGGAACAATTCGATGCCTTCGGATGTGTGGGATGCGGTCGGTGTATTGTCTGGTGTCCGGTTGGTATAGATATCACGGAAGAGGCGGCGAGATTTCGAGAGAGAGTATCGAGGTAGAAACGATGGAAAATCTTGGCAGGATCTTAAGTGAACACCCCTTTTTGCAGGGAATGACCGACAGCCAGCTCGATTTACTGGTAGGGTGTGCCTCGAATGTGGTGTTCAAAGAGGGGGAGTTCATTATCCGCGAGGGCAAACCCGCGGATAGCTTCTACTTCATTCGTCATGGGTTGGTGCAAATCGAGACGCACATCCCGCACAAGGGGCCGCTGGTGATTCGAACGCGGCATCAGGGCGAGGTGCTGGGCTGGTCGTGGCTGGTACCACCGTATCGCTGGCATTTCGATGCGCGCGCTATTGAGCAGACGCGAGCGATCGCTATGGATGGCAAGTGTCTTCGCGAGAAGTGCGAGACTGACCACGCGCTCGGCTATGAGATCATGAAGCGGTTCTCGCGCATTATCGCCGAGCGGCTGGAAGCAACAAGACTGCAACTGATGGATGTCTATGGCAACAGCGCGCGATACTAAACAGCCAATCACCGGTCACGACAGCGATGCTATGGTATCGCAGCCATTTGTGATCAAGCGTGTGATCAAGGAGACCCACGATACCTTTTCCTGTGAGATGGAGCCGACCACTGCGAATGGACAGTGGGAGTTCGCACCAGGTCAGTTCAACATGCTGTATGTGTTCGGGGTAGGGGAAGTGCCGATTTCGATCAGTGGTGACCCCACCCAGCCTGCGAAGCTCGTGCATACGACGCGTGAAGTTGGCGCAGTGACACGCGCTATGCGAGCGCTCAAGATCGGTCATGCGATGGGGGTGAGAGGACCGTATGGTCGCGGCTGGCCGGTGGAGCAGGCGAAAGGAAAGGACCTGGTACTTATCACGGGAGGTATCGGCTTGGCGCCGCTTCGACCGGTGATCTACCATGCTCTGGCGAACCGCGACAAGTATGGCAAGATTGTTCTACTGTACGGTGCCCGTACACCGGAGGACATCCTCTATGAGAAGGAACTCGAAAAATGGCGCTCGCGCTTTGATCTCGAGATCTACCTGACAGTCGATCGCGCTACCGGATCGTGGCGCGGCAACGTCGGGGTGGTGACGCAGCTGATTCA
>WJKG01000418.1 GCA_014729205.1 candidate division GN15 bacterium
CCAATTACACCCACCATTCCTCGGGACACCGCTACTTCTCGCTCAAAGACGACAACGCCGTCCTCAAGATAGTAATGTGGCGCTCGCTCGCCTCCGGCCTCAAGTTCGAACCGGAACCGGGCCAGAAGGTGCTCGCCTACGGTGATATCACCGTCTATCCCAAAGGCGGTGTCTACCAGCTCAACTGCAAGAAACTCGTTCCGGTGGGAATCGGTCCGCTGGAGCTGGCCTTCCGTCAACTCCATGAGAAGCTCTCCGCCGAAGGCCTCTTCGAGCCCGATCGCAAACAATCTGTTCCTGAGTACGCGCGAAAAATCGGTGTGGTTACCTCGCCTACGGGTGCCGCCATTCGCGATTTCATCCAGATTGCCCGCCGCCGCAATCCAACCGTCCAGTTGATAATCTATCCCGCCCAGGTGCAGGGCGAAGGTGCCGAGACTACAGTAAGAGCCGGAATCGAGTACTTCAACAGCCGCGATGATGTCGACCTCATCGTCATCACTCGTGGCGGCGGCTCACTGGAAGATCTCTGGGCATTCAACACCGAAATCGCCGTCCGTGCCGTGGCTGCTTCCAAGCTGCCGATCGTCTCCGCCATCGGACACGAGGTCGACACCAGCCTCTGTGACCTGGCGGCCGATCTCCGCGCCCCCACCCCCTCGGCAGCCGCCGAGCTGACAGTCTGGTCACGCAAGGAATTCGCCGAGAGCATAGCCTATCACACCGAACGCCAGCGATACCTGCTCACCGACCGGGTCCGCACGGCCCGGCAGACCCTGGACTGGCTGAGAAACCGACCCGTATTTGCCCGTCCGCTGACCATGATCGCCCAGTACCAGAAACAGATGGCGGCACTGCTGGCACTGCTCCATGTTCGCGGTAAATCGGTGCTCAGAGACAACCGTCACCGGCTGGATCTGGCGTTGTCCAAACTCGATGCTGTTTCGCCACTTGCCGCCTTTCGGCGGGGCTATTCTATGACCCGTCGACTGCCCAAAAAAACCCTTTTGAAAAGCGTCGGTGATGTGTATCCTACAGACCGAATCGAGACGTCTTTAGGCGATGGGTCGATTATCTCCTATGTAGAAGAGATCAAACCGAAGGCAAAGAAATCACGTCATGCCGGCAAAAAAGAAGTATAAAGACTTTGAAAGCGCCCTGGCCCGCCTGGAGGAGATCACTGAGCTGATGGAATCCGAGGAGGCGGCACTGGAGCAGTCAATCGATCTCTACACCGAAGGGCTCGAAATCGCCAAGTTCTGCAACACGAAGCTCACCGAGGCGGAGAAGAAGATCAAGCTCATCGCCGAAAAGGCCGGAGTGACGGTCGAGGAAGACTTCGAGACAGAACAACCGGAGAGTGAAGCGTGACACACACAGCCATAGATCTACGCACCTACCTGGACGAAAAGCGTGAAGTAGTCAACCACCTGATCGACCGCTACTTGCCACCATCGGACACCGATCCGCCGTCGCTGCATCAGGCCATGCGCTACTCCGCCCTGGCGGGAGGGAAGCGCCTTCGTCCCATCCTCGCCGTAGCGTCCTATGAGTACTGCGGGGGAGAGGACAGCGAAAACGCCCAGGCCATCCGCTACGCCATGACGGCGCTCGAACTGGTGCACACGTACTCCTTGATCCATGACGACCTGCCCTGCATGGACGATGACGACCTCCGACGCGGCCAGCCCACCTGTCACAAGAAATTCAATGAGGCCATCGCCGTTCTCGCCGGTGACGCCCTTCACGATATTGCCTTCGAGTTGATTGCCCGTACCGGCTCTACTCTCGCCGTTGTCGAACTGGCTCAGGCTATCGGCACTCTGGGGATGCTCGGTGGTCAGGTTGCCGATGTCGAGGCCGAAGGCAAGCCCGTGACGCAGGACGACGTCATTGATATCCACCGCCGCAAGACCGGGGCCCTGATCCGCTGTGCTGTCAGGCTTGGCGCCATCCTGGCCGGCGCCGACAAACCGACGCTCCTCAAACTCACCACCTATGGTGAGAAGACCGGACTGGCGTTCCAGATTATTGACGATATCCTGGATATCGAGGGTGACCCGGATAAGTTGGGCAAGAAAGTCGGCGCTGATACCGCCAAACAGAAAGCAACGTATCCGGCCGCCGTGGGCCTCGAACAGGCTCGCCGCGATGCCGATGCTCTCATAAACGAAGCGGTAAGCGTGTTTGCCGCCGACGAGGAAAACCTGCTGAAAAGCATCGCCCTGTACATTGGTCAAAGACGACGTTGACCCGAAGCGTACTAGTTGTATATGAGTTTACTTGACACTATTCGGACCCCCGCCGACCTGAAAAAACTGCCGGTTGAAGAGCTTCAAGCGGTCGCCGACGAAATCCGCCAGGAAGTCATCTCCTCAGTCTCCCAGACCGGTGGCCATCTTGGTTCCAACCTCGGCTCGGTGGAGTTGACTGTCGCCCTGCATTACGTCTTCGATCTGCCCACGGACAAGCTGATCTGGGATGTCAGTCATCAGGTGTATCCCCACAAACTGATCACGGGTCGCCGGGATCGCATGACTACCCTCCGCCAGTACGGCGGACTGGCCGGTTTCGCCAAACGCAGCGAGTCCGAGTATGACCACTTCGGTGCCGGACACGCCTCAACGTCGATTTCCGCCGCACTTGGCTTTGCCGCCGCCAGAGACAACGCCAATGAGGACTACAGTGTTGTGGCTGTGATTGGCGATGGCTCCTTGACAGGTGGGCTGGCTTTTGAAGCACTCAACAATGCCGGCTCACTCAAAAAAGATATGCTCGTCATACTCAACGACAACACCTGGTCCATCTCCCGCAATGTGGGCGCCATGTCCAAGTACCTGACACATATTATGACGCACGAGACCGTCACCAAGCTGCGTAACGAGGTCTGGGAATTGACCGGGAAATTCAAGCGACGTGAGAAGATTCGCAAGACCATCGCCCGGCTGGAACAGTCTGTCAAAGGACTGCTGGTGCCCGGTATGCTCTTCCAGGAGTTGGGCTTCAAGTACTACGGCCCGCTCGATGGGCACGATATCCCAACTATGGTCCGCACTCTCCAGAACATGAAGAACCTGAGCGGACCACTTATGCTTCACGTCGCAACTGTAAAGGGTAAAGGATATGAGCCGGCCATGGGTGATCCCTTCCGCTTCCATGGTGTTGGCAAGTTCGACAAGGTCACCGGCAAAGTAGCACCAAAGCAGGCCGGTCTCCCTGCCTATACCAGGGTCTTCGGCGATACCATGATCGAACTGGCAGAGAAGGATCCGCGCGTGATGACTATCACGGCCGCTATGGCTGCCGGCACCGGACTGGTGGAGTTTGCCGAGACGTTCCCCGAGCGGTTCTTCGATGTCGGCATTGCTGAAGCGCATGGCGTCTGTTTTGCCGCCGGCCTGGCGGCTGCCGGTTCACGTCCGTATGTAGCCATATACTCCACCTTCCTGCAGCGCGCCTACGATCAGATCATCCACGATGTCGCCCTGCAGAACCTACCGGTTACCTTCTGTCTCGATCGCGGTGGATTGGTCGGTGCCGATGGACCCACTCACCATGGCGTCTTCGATCTCACCTACCTCTCAACGGTTCCCAACCTCACCGTCGCCGTCCCCAAGGATGGCAACGAAATGCGCTCCATGCTGCACTACACCGCCGATAACAACCTCGATGGCCCTGTCGCCATCCGCTATCCCCGGGTCGCGATCCCGGAGCAAATGGTGCCGGAGATCCTGCCAATCGACTGGGGGAAATGGGAACGACTCTCGCCCCGCGCTGATATCGCCATACTGGCAGTCGGTTCAATGGTCACC
>WJKG01000419.1 GCA_014729205.1 candidate division GN15 bacterium
CTCACGCCCCATTTGAAGGTGTACGTTTCCGGGAAGAGGTATCCCTCCAGGCTGGGGATCTTATGGGGGGCGAGGAAGGCGGAGTCTTCGTTATAGCTCATGACGCGGGCGCTGTCGAGGTCGAGCCGCTGTTGCAGGATGCCGGCCACACGCCAGATGGGTAACCCCTCTGGAAAGGTGATCTTAACCCGCAGGAAGTCCGCCTCGGCGAGGCGGTTGAGCACGGAGCGGCAGGAGTTCTCGCCGGTGAAATCGTAGCGCCCGGGGGTGAGTTTCTTGTCGATATCCCGCAGTCGGGCGGGCAGGACCAGCATCAGGCGCGAGGTGACGACCTTCTCGCTAAGCAGTCGTTTGGCGATCCGGGCGAAGCTGTCGCCCTCCTGGACGATGACGGTCACGGTGCGGTCGCCGAGGTCGGTGTCCCGGGTGTAGAGGATGCCCAGGTAGCCCAAGAGGACGACAATACCGGCGGCGACGCCTATGAGGATACGTTTCAGCATACTGGTTCGGCTAAGCACTCACTCCGCTTGTTTCAGGTCTTCCCTTTGCCTTATACGCCGGAGTTCCCGGCGGGTGGCAGTTCATCGAGGAATCGCTGCAGGATAACGACCGCAGCGAGCCGATCGAGACGTCGTTTGTCCTGTCCGACTTTTTTTCCATGGGCGTGGACGATATCGGCGGCTTCCTGCGAGGTGTACTGCTCATCCACCCGGTGTATCGGCCCGGTATAGAATTGCTTGAGGCGGTCGATGAGGGTGTCGACTTCGCGGCACTTTTGACTCTTGTCCCCGGACTGCAGCAGCGGGTAGCCGACCACGAGGCCGTTGGGCTCATACTCACGAATAGCCTGTTCGAGTTGTGCCAGCGCATCGGCGACCGAGCGTACCTCCAGCGTCTTGAGCGCCGAGGCGATCATGCCGGTGGGGTCGCTCTTGGCGAGGCCAATGCGACGGGAGCCGTAGTCGATCGACAGGAACGTGCGGTTATACTGTGTCATCGAAAGTGAATGTAGAGACAGCGCGGGCGGGGTGTCAATTACTTACATGGGCGTGTTGATCACGTCTTGCGTTCTTTGCGTTTGGCCGCCGGGAAGAGAACGTTGTTGAGAATCAGTCGGTACCCCGGGGAGTTCTTGTAGAGGTTGAGTTCGGTCGGGGGATCGCCCACCATGTGCTGGTAGTCCTCCGGATCGTGGCCGGAGAGAAAGGTGAAAGTACCGCGGCCAAGGTTACCGTGGACATAGCGGACCTCATCGAAGTTGTCCGGCTGGCCGAGGATGGTGACGTGCTTCTTGAGCAGCGACTTTCGGAATCCGGTGGTCTGGCCCATGAAAGCATCGACAGCGTTGGCATGATTCTGCACGAGCATGGTGGGCACGGGGTCCAGTTTGGCGGCGAAATCGAACAGGTAGAAATAGTCTTCCTGCTCGCGGTTGAACCGTACCAGGCGATCGGGGTAGGTGTCGATGTTGCTGTGGCGGTAGAGCATGGGGTCGAACACCAACTTGAAGTTCTCGAAGGCGAAGGTGGCGGAATAGTCCAGCTTCTGTTGCGCCTGGGGATCGATCGGGTCACCATCGAACGGCGTCGGGCAGATGTCCACTCCGGCGGCCGCGAGGGCAATATCAATTGTCTCCGGGGCGGAGCACATGGAGAACAGGAAGCCACCGCGCCGGACGTAGTCGTAGATGGTGAGGGCAACATCGCGCTTCATCTCCGAGACTTTGGTATAGCCGAGTTTGCGGGCGAGTTCTTCATTGAGGGCAACATCGGCCTGATACCAGACGGCGTTGCGGAAGGCGGCGTAGAACTTGCCATACTGCCCGGTGAAATCTTCGTGGTGGCAATGGAGCCAGTCGTATCTCTCGAGGTCGCCGGCGAGAACCTCCTCGTCGTAAATAATCTTGTATTCGATTTCGGCGTAGTTGAGCGCGAGCGTCACGGCATCATCCCACGGCTGGGCGTTGGGTGGAGAGTAGACCGCAATAGTGGGCGCTTTTTCCAACTCCACACGCTCCATATTTTCCACCTCGATGCGTCGGTAGATGTCGGCGAGTTGTCCGGAGGAGATTTCTTCGTAGGCGACGCCGGCCAGCAGGCAGAGATTGGTGGTCTCGGAAGTGCGGTCGATCACAAATGATCCACCCCGATAGTTGAGCAGCCATTCTCCCTTGTGGCCCTGGTCGAGGGCCTTGTAGACGACGCCGTAGGCTTTGAGATGATCGGTCTGGCCGGGATCCATGGGAATGAGCAGCGAGGCTGCCCGGGCCGAGGTACCTCCGGCAAGGACGACAACAGCCAGGATAAAGGCTGTCAGGAAGATATGGATGCTGGGTTGAATTTTGGCCTGCATATGTTCTTTCTATCGACTGGTTCTTCAGAAGCTTGTACACCTGACCGGCAGCGCCGTTTCCTGTTGTAACCGGTCGGGCGGGCTATTCGTTCACCTTGAGAGCGGCCAGGAAGGCTTCCTGGGGTATTTCTACCTTGCCGAACTGTTTCATGCGGCGTTTGCCCTCTTTCTGGCGTTCCAGGAGTTTGCGTTTGCGGGTGACATCGCCGCCGTAGCATTTGGCGGTGACATTTTTGCGCAAGGGGCGGACGGTGGCGCGGCTGACAATACGGTTGCCGATGGCGGCCTGGATGACGACCTCGAACATCTGACGCGGGATGAGTTTGCGCAGTTTTTCGTTGAGGTTGAGGCCCCATTGATAGGCCTTTTCGCGGTGTATGATGACGGAGAGCGCATCGACAGGTTCGCTGTTGATGAGAATGTCGAGCTTGACCAGGTCGGAGCGCTGGTAGTAGGGGACCTCGTAGTCGAATGAGGCGTAGCCGCGAGTGGAGGATTTGAGGCGGTCGTAGAAGTCGAAGATGATCTCTGCCAGCGGGAAGGCGAACTTCAGGCTGACGCGCCCCGGAGCGACGTATTCGGTGGTGCGGTAGACTCCGCGACGGTCGGTGGCCAGTTTCATGATGGCACCAATGTAGTCATCGGGCGCCATGATGGTTGACTCGACAAATGGCTCCTCGACATAGTCTACCTCCCCTGCGGGCGGCATCTGGGCCGGATTATCGACCAGGATCATCTCGCCGTCTTCCTTGTGAACATGGTATTCGACATTGGGGACGGTATTGATAATGGTCTGGTCGTACTCGCGAGAAAGGCGCTCGGTGACGATTTCCATGTGGAGCAGCCCCAGAAAGCCGACACGGAAGCCA
>WJKG01000420.1 GCA_014729205.1 candidate division GN15 bacterium
AATTCCTCAAGCGGCAGCGTCCGGAATGGTCCCCCCGAGGCCGTAATGATCAGGCGGCGGATCTCCTCCTTCTTGCCCGAACGAAGCACCTGCCACAGAGCCGAGTGCTCCGAGTCGATCGGCAGAATCGTCCCGCCATGCTTCTTCATCAACGGCTCGAACAGTGGCCCCCCCGCTACCAGCGACTCTTTGTTAGCCAGTGCCAACGGCTTGCCATTGCGGATCGTCTCCAGAGAGGCCCGCAATCCGGCCGCGCCAACTACCGCATTGACCACCATATCGACTTGCGACAGGGCCGCCAGCTTGACAATCTCCTCTTCGCCCGTGACAACCGTGACCGATTCCCCCTGTAGCTGCTCGGCCAGCTTCCGGCCGCTATCCGGATCGATAACACCCAGGTACTCTGGGCGAAACCTGCGATACTGCTGTTCGAGTCGCTCGATATCAGAATACGCTGCCAGCGCACGAATCTCGAAAGCCCCCGGGTGATCAATCACCACCTCGAGCGTCGACCGACCGATCGAACCGGTCGATCCCAAAATGGCCAAACGACGAGTCTCCATACAGGTTATAACGTCCCCCCGCGCACGCGGTTTCGCCAGAGAAGACAGACTGAAACAGGGCGCGAGCACTCATGACTCCCGCCCTGTCAAACATCCTCTCAGCGATTCATACGCGGACTGGCTATCAGCCCTTCTTGGCCGGGTTACCCTCAATGTCGGACATATACGCATCCACCAGCCACACCGGCTCTACTGGTTGCGAGCGCTCACCCGTCTTGGGATTCGGCTGCACCGGCGTCTGGCCAATCTTGTGTAACACATCGTACCCGTCGATCAACTGGCCGAAGATAGTGTACTGGTTGTCCAGTGACTGTGTGGACCGGTTACGTGCCAGACAGATGAAAAACTGACACGATGCCGAATTCGGATCGCGCGCCCGCGCCATCGACAACGTACCTTCCATATGCGGCAGCTCGCTGAATTCCTGCTTGAGGAAATATCCAGCGTTACCGGTACCGTCACCCTTGGGGTCACCACCCTGAATCATGAAGTTGTCGATAATCCGATGGAACTTGGTGCTGTCGTAGAAGCCTTCCTGCGTCCGGGCAATGAACGAATCCACGTGGGTCGGGGCCACATCGTGGAACAGCTCCAGCGTCATCTTACCCATGCTGGTTTCCAGCGTCACAAACGGATTGGCGGAATCACGAATCTCACCGGTCTTCTTGGCCAGGGCGTCCAAATCCGGGGCCGGAACCTCCGGTGGCTCCTGCTTGCGGACCGATGATTCCGCATCGCTCTCGGTGTTGCCTTCATCGTTGCCGGAACAGGCCACAACCGCGGCCAACAGAAGCACCGACAACAAGCTGATCAAAATAGTCTTCATGGGCATCCATCCCTTTCTGTCACTTGCAGTTTCCTCAATTCAATGTGCGCGAATATATCCTTGCCGCTCCCCCCTGTCAAGATTGAACCAACACTCCCAAATGCCCCATCCAACGCACCAAAAACGGCCAAATACACATGAGAAAAGCCGCCATAACTGGCGGCCTTTTCAAGCTCTCAATCTCTTATACTCTCAATCGATCTCAGCGCACCGGCCGCTCCCGCCACTGGTAGTGCACTTCCTTTAGCGAGCTCTTCGGCCGACCCGCATCGTTCAGTGACCCCGGTCGCACCTTGCCGGTGCCTTCATCGGCACCCAGTTCAATCGGTTGCGGCTTCCAGTAGAAGTGTATCTCGAACGCGTTCGTGTCCGGGAGCGTATCGCACCAGAATATCATCTCCGGCTCATTATACTTACACCGAATAGCATGCGTGGGATCGAAGGCCGGATCGACATCCAGTTCAATCGAATCCGGCTGACCGTAGGCAGCCCGGAACTCCGCTATGTCGGAGCCGATGCCAATACCCTCGGCCGTCGTGCCCTCGTACTTGCTGTTGACAATCACTCCCAGTACCGGTTCAAAATCCTGGGCTATCTCATCGAGCACCGCTTCCTCGATCGGGATAACCACCCCTTTGGCCGCCTCGTAATTGGCATACAGAATGTACACAAGCGGATGAATATCCACCGAGGCAGGCAGGCCGTCCACCAACTTCACCGAACCATACGTGTCATCGAAAATGATGTACTCCCCCTGGCCGGCAATCGTGGTCGTATCCAACAACTCGAATGTATCCCACGGCGTGTCAGTCGTGTCGACAAGCGTATCCAGCTTGACTGCCTCATCACCCGGCTTCAGCAGGTTTGCGCGAAGCCTGACTTCAACAGTATCGACCGGTGCCTCGGCCACGCCGGAATCAGCAATACCGCGGAATACCAGTCTAACTTCGGCGTGACCCAGGGTATCACTGAAAACATAATCAAGCGTCGCGTAGCCGTCACTTCCTGTCTGCACCGAGTCGGCCAGCGTACCGTCGCCGCGCACGAGCTCCAGGATAACCCATGCGTCCTCAACAAGGGCACCGCTCACATCAGCCACACCGACCTTGAACTGCGGTGTCAAGCCGGAACTGCCAACTTCACCCTTGTACACCACTCCGCCCGGTAGAACAATCCCCGGATCGAATGGATCAGGACCGGTCGGACTGTCATCATCGTCACCACCGCACATCACCAGCATCAATGCCAATGCCGGCAACAGCACCAATAGGAGTAATCGTCTAATGTTCGTCATAGTATCCCTTCAACAGAGCCGCTTGCATACGGTTCCGCAGGCAGCCACGAACTCACATTCTTCCAACATCTTAGAGGCTGAAGTAGTACTTCAGGCCACCGCCGACATTGATATACTTCGGCCGATTCGAGCTATTCCAGAACATGTAACTGTTTATTGAGGCCAGCGTCAAAAACCCGTTCGAAAACCGGCTCACCACCACTTCCATACCACCATTCAGGCTCGCCGCAATATCAGTATGATTCTCGTTATCAAAACCGTCAGCACCAATCGAGGTGATACCGGCATTAATCCCAGCGCCTATATAAGGGCTGAAAATCTCCTTGGTCAGATTCAGCGGAAGGTAATTCAGTTCCAGGTCAATGTCATACTGATTGATACTCACATCGTCGATATTGAATGCTATCGTGTGGTCCACCTTCGTGTACCGAAAGCCAATATTAAAGGCAATATGGTTGTTACGAAGCTGACCGTAATTCACCCCCACATGATATGTCGGCTCATACAACTCGTCGGCGTCCACACTCACATCCCGGTCAAAGGGATCGGTGAAATCAGTATCTCCCACTCCGTCGTACTCGCCGATTGGCGAGGAATAACCCCCGAAAAGCGTGATGTAATTGTAGCGCTTCGGTACCCGGACCAACGCAGCACCGGCAATACTGGTAAAGGCAAACACCAGGACCAGAGTCACCACGGCAGAACGCACAGATAGTCTCATATTTCCCTCGATTTCAGGATGAGTCGCCAGGTCTTATACTGCCACATGCAGTGTTAAGATCAATCGACCCCGGCGGGCAGTATTGCTCTTTGTACACATTAGGTACACAGCCGACCCTATTGTTCCGACACAAAATGTAACGCAATAATGATTTGCGAATATGGGTGTTCGTATATATTATAGGCCTCGCCCGCGGAGGGCAAGGTAAGAGTGTTGACCTGAAAACGAGGTTTAGGCAGTTATGCCAGGTACGAAGTTGATCATCATCGGAGCCGGTGTCATGGGCCAGGGGCTGGCTGAAGCTATCGCGACATCCGGCAACGAGGTCACCTTAGTCGATAAGACGACCAAGCTGGCCGAACGTGGCATCAAGGGGATCTCCGAATCCATGAACCGCGAGATCGAGAAGTGGGGTCTGACCGAGTCAGACAAGAAAGCCATCATGTCCCGTATCTACCCCACCTCCGACCTCAACCTCTCTGAAGACGCCGAGATCATTATCGAAGCGATCCCCGACCGGATGGACGTCAAGAAGGACCTGTTTGAGAAAGTGGATAGCATCGCCCGGAAAGACTCCGTGTTTATCACTACCACTGCCACCCTTTCAATCTCCGAAATCGCCGCCGCCACCGAACGGCCGCGCCAGGTCATCGGCATGCACTTCCTCAACCCGGTCACCAAGATCCCGGTCGTCGAAATCGTCAAGGGCCTCAAGACCAACGATGATACCTTTGCCAAGGCTACCGAATTTGCCGAAATGCTCAGCAAAGAGTGGATCACGGTCAACGAATACCCCGGCTTCGTCACGACACGGGTTATCTGCCCCATGCTCAATGAAGCCATGCACGTTCTCATGGAGGGCGTCGCCTCCGCCGAGGATATCGACCACGCCATGAAACTGGGATTCGGCTTCAATGTCGGCCCCCTCACCCTGGCCGATATGATGGGACTCGATGTCGTCATGTCCTGGATGGAAAACCTGCTGCACGAACTGGCCGAGCACAAGTACAACGCCTGCCCCCTCCTGCGCAAAATGGTGCGCGCCGGCCGTCTCGGCGTTAAGACCGGCAGCGGCTTCTTCCGCTACGACGAAGAAGGTCGCCAGCTCGGTCCGGCCACCCACCCGGCGGAAAAGGAGAAGACACTGTGAACATCTTAGTCATCAACTGCGGCTCCTCCTCCGTCAAATACCAGCTTATCGATATGGACGGCGAACGCCAGCTGGCCAAAGGTATGGTTTCACGCATCGGTATGTCCGCCTCCGTCCTGACGCACAAAGCAGCCGAAAAAGAAGAAGTTAAGATCACACGCGAGATCCTGGACCATATCCAGGCCATCGAGCAAGTCGTCGCCATCCTCCTGTCACCCAATCACGGCGTCATCCACGACGTCAACGAAATCGGAGCCGTCGGCCACCGTGTGGTCCACGGCGGCGAGCATTTCACCGACTCGGCCGTCATCGACGATAGTGTCATGCGTGAACTGCGTAACCTGATCGAACTCGCCCCGCTGCACAACCCGCACAACATCCGCGGTATTGTCGCCTGCCAGCGCACCCTGCCCGACGCCAGACAAGTCGCCGTCTTCGATACCGCCATGCACGCCAAGATGCCACCCTATGCGTACATCTACGGCATTCCCTACATCCTGTACAAACGCTACCAGATCAGGCGCTACGGTTTCCACGGCATGTCGCACTACTACGTCAGCCAGCGCGCCGCCGCCATGATGGGCAAGGATCGCAGTGAGCTCAAGATAATCACCTGTCACCTGGGCAACGGCGCCTCCGTCGCCGCTATCGATAGCGGCACATCCATCGATACCTCCATGGGCTTCACGCCGCTGGAGGGCCTGCTGATGGGCACCCGCTGTGGTGACATGGATCCGGCCATCATCCTCCATATTATGTCGCGTGAAGAACTGACCCTGCACGAGGCCAACACCCTGATGAACAAACACTCCGGCGTCGCCGGCATCTCCGGTGTCTCCTCCGACATGCGCGAGGTCATCCAGGCTTCCAACGAGGGTAACCCTACCGCGAAACTCGCCCTGGACACCTACTGCTACCGGATCAAGAAGTACATTGGTGCTTACGCCGCCGCCATGAACGGTGTCGATTGCGTCGTCTTCACCGGCGGGGTTGGCGAGAATTCCGTCAATGTTCGCCGGATCGTGTGCGACAAAATGGATTACCTGGGCCTCAAGCTCGACCTCGACCTCAACAAGACAACCCGCGCCACCGAGACCGACGTCGCTGCCTCCGATGCGACCGTCCGGGCACTGGTCATCCCCACTAACGAGGAACTGGTTATCGCCCGCGACACCAAACGCCTCATCGATGGCGACTAACAGGGATCAACAACCAATTGACCTATATAGCACAAAGGGTGACCCAACCGGTCACCCTTATTTGTTTGTGCTTGTAAGCAAATGAAGAAGCCCCGCTCCTCGAAGGAACGGGGCCCTGTACATCAGTCTAAGTGTAACAGCGTTACATGTTCTTGATGATATTGGTCGCGAATTGACTCGTTCCGACCTTCTTGGCGCCCTTCATCTGGCGATGCAGGTCGTACGTAACCGTCTTCTTCGAGATGGTCTTTTGTACGGAATCCTCGACCAGCTTGGCCGCCTTGTCCCAGCC
>WJKG01000040.1 GCA_014729205.1 candidate division GN15 bacterium
GTCATGGCCGGCACAAATGTCACAACCATCCGGAACCGCATCGCCATCGGCGTCGGCACTGTCGTCGTATCCCGGGCAGGCATCACAGCCGTCTGGCGTGCCGTCACCGTCGGCGTCGAGATTATCGTCGAAGCCGAAGCAGACATCGCATCCGTCCGGTACACCGTCGCTGTCAATATCCGCCATATCGTCATAGCCTTCGCAGAGATCGCACTCGTCACCAACTGAGTCACCGTCGGCGTCGTTCTGATCAGCGTTGGCTACAGTCGGGCAGTTGTCACATGCATCCGGTAAACCGTCGCTATCCGTATCAATGTTGTCATCTCCGTTAGCACAGATGTCACAACCATTCGGTACACCGTCACCGTCGAGGTCCTGGGCGTCATCATAGCCCGGGCACTGATCGCATGGATCGCCGACGGTGTCATCATCGCTATCGGTTTGGTCGGCATTGGCGACCGTCGGGCAGTTGTCGCACAGATCCGGCACGCCGTCACCGTCGGCATCGATGCTATCATCGAAGCCTTCGCAGACATCGCAGCCATTGGGTACGCCGTCACCATCGGTGTCGACATTGTCGTCGTAGCCTTCGCAGATGTCGCAAGCATCACCGTAGCCGTCACCATCGACATCAGTCTGGTCAGCATTGGCAACGGTAACACAGTTGTCACAGGCGTTACCGATTCCATCGCCATCACTGTCGGCCTGGTCGGGATTCTGAGTCGCAAGGCAGTTGTCGCAGTCGTCGCCGACTCCATCGCCGTCACCATCTTCCTGACCAGGATTGGGTGTCAACGGGCAGTTGTCACTGGCGTCAACGATACCATCGCTGTCAGAATCGGTTTGGTCGTCACACTCGAAGCGTACAACCTTGAAGGCGTCGACAGCCGCTTCTACAACGGATCCGGAACCCAGATCGGAAGCTTCGAATCGAACTTTCATCTGGGCGGTGGGGATCGTGATATCCTGCACCTGGAAACTATGGGTGAACCAGCCACCGTTGGCTTGATCCGCAGGACCAACCACTTCGACCGTATCCCATGATGCGCCGTTGTCGTTGGAAATCAAGACGTTGAACACATCGTTGTTCGGGTCGCCACCATAACTGTTGGAGTACCAGCGGGCGTAGCTGATCTCGGCATTGCCACCGGAGAGGTCGATTGTCGGCGAGGTTAGATAGGTGTAACCACCATCGACATCGGAGTCACCGGCGAAGTTCTCGGTCAGATAGCACTGGCCGGAACCATCGTAGTCACTGGGCGGGTCTCCGCGGTCGCCGGCGGCAGGTATACCACGTTCCCAGTGACCTGTGGAGGCGTTGCCGCTGACGGTCCAGCCCATGCTGGTCTCGAAGTTGTCATCCATTATCGTGACAACACTGGTGGCAACAACCGCGGTGAAGGGATCCGTCGGTGCCGGGTCGTAGTAGGTGCCATAAGTGAGCTCGTCGGCGCTGACGTAGAAATCAACAACATCGTCGCAGCTACCGGCCGGAAGCGTGGCCTCGTATTCATCCGGCTGTACTTCGGTCATCGGCACTTCCGTGTAGGAGCCGCCGTTGATACGGTAATAAAGCTTGCCACTTCCCGAAACGGGCGTGCCGCCCAGCGTACCCGTAACGTGTACGTCAAAACTGGTCGGTTGGCCAGGTGTCAAAATCTCCGGCACACCATTGGGATAAGTGAAGGCCACACCCGGGAGGGGGGTGGACACATTGACCGCATTCCAGGCCTTGGACACCTGAACGGACCAGGCGCCGGTAGGATCGAGATCATCGGCTGCGGAGATGGTACCCAGTGCACCGTTGTGATAATCTGTACTGGAGGTCCAGTAATAAGCGTTTGCACGGTAGGCAATAGCCATGGCGTTCTGGACGCCTATCCCCGTCACGGTGATGCCGTTGTGGCTGTCACCATCGGATAACAGGTAGAACCACTTGTTGCCGACGCCGCTGTTAGTGTGGACGCCGCAATAGTCGTTCAGCCAGCTCGGTGAGCATCCTTCGACATCAATCCAATAGGGGTCACCGGTACCGTACGTGTCGGGGTCACCATGGAGGTGCGGATCTGACATCGAGCGGAAGCCACTGCCACTGGTCTGGCCGTTCTCACCCATGTCCCAATCGGGGTTATCGAGAGTATCGTATTCGAACTCAAAGGCGGCGCCAATCATATCCGAGAACGACTCATTAAGGGCTCCCGGTTCCTTCTGGTAGACCAGCCCGGACGTATACTCGGTAACCGCATGGCCCCATTCGTGGGCGATAACATCGGGACACGATGCCAGCGAATTCCAACCTGTGCCCCAACTCCAGATGACAATGCGCGAGCCATCCCAGTAGGCATTGTTGTCGCCATCGCCGGAGTAGTTCACAATGGTCAACATCGAAGCACCAGCATCATCATAGCCGTTGCGACCGAAGTTGTGCAACAGGTAGTCATAGGTCAGGCCCGTGAACATGTGGCCGTCAACGGCCGGAGCCTGGGTTGAGGTCGTCCAGAAGTTGTCGCTGTCGGTCGACACGGAGCCGGGCAGTGATGAGCCGGCGATATTGGTCTGAATCGTGTTACCGGCCGGCATCTGACCATCGTGACCGTGGACATTGTTACCGGCCTGACGAGTGTAGTCGATGAGATAGTAGGTGGACCCGCTCTGCGAGACATCGAGCCACTGGGTAGTATCACCCAGCACGCGCACGCCGGAGCCCCAGACGTCGACATCGTTGATGCGGTTCGCCTTGTAGACGACATCACCGGTGCGAGCATCAACGAAGTACTCCCAGCGCCCAGGGGGGCTGTCGGAGAGCATGAAGAACCGCCAGGTCAGGTAGTGGTTGCCTTCCCAGGGGAAGACCACGAGCTCCGGAGCTTCATGCAGCTCGGTTTTCCCGAAAAAATCCTGGAGATCCCGGTCAGCAATCATCACCGCCTGGTCCGACTGCAGGCCGGGGGTGACGTCCAGGTCAATGTACGGCTCATAGGTTCCGTTGACCACGCTCAGCCGCCCATCGCGACCGAAGTGGGCGATTAGCTCGGAACCGATCACCCTGAGGTTCTTGTAAGTCTGCTCGAAACGCAGATGGCGCATGCCGAGGTCATCGATATCCAATCGCTTAACCTTGAGTTCCTTGGCTGGATTGGGCATCCGGTAAGCACCTTTGTGAGTTTCGAAGTAGTCGATGGCCATGGCGGCCTCGTCGCCGCTCTTGACCGGAGTGGAGAGAGTTCCCTTGACGAATGTCGGTACACCCTGGACTCCCTGACGATACACGGTAACATCCGGGTTATCGCGTAGTTGGTTGGGGCCGATGTACCCATCCTCGTCGGACGCCGCGAACACCATACACGGTAACGCGACAAAAAGCAGCAATAGCGCCAGCTTCCTCATGAGTCCTCCCGGTGTGGGTAGTATGATTTGTTTTTCGTGTAGACGATTGGCGGAGTGCGTGGGGTCCTCGAATCGTCCCATGATGGATTACCTTAACATCATAAAAGATAACAGATTATCCCAATCTGTCAATAGCATAACGGACCGCATTGCACCATTATGCCCAGTGCGCTCAGAAGTCGCTCTGACAAATAGTACGAAGGCTGTGCCCGTTTTGCGAGCACAGCCTTCGTGAGGAGTGTATATGCTGTAGAGGGATAACTACTTAACTGGATTTGGCCTCAAGCAGGTTACGTACATTCTCCGTCATCTCATCGCTCAGCGGCTTAGTTTTCGACGGAAAGCGTTTGCTTAGCTTTCCGTCGCGGTCAATGAGGAACTTCGAAAAGTTCCACTGAATCTCGCCCGGATGCGGGGAGTCCTCAGTCAGGTAGACGAACAGCGGGTGCTTGTCGTCACCCTTGACGCTTACCTTGGACATCATCGGGAAGGTGACTCCGAAATTAGCTGAACAGAACTCAGCAATCTGCTCATCGGTGCCCGGCTCTTGATTGCCGAAGCTGTTGGCGGGAAAGCCAATAACGACTAAGCCGGAGTCTTTGAACTGAGTATAGAGTTTCTGGAGACCATCGTACTGAGGCGTGTAACCACACTTACTGGCGGTATTGACCAGAAGCAAGACCTGGCCTTCGAAATCGGCCAAGTGAACAGTATCGCCGGTAATTGTCTCCAGGGGGATGTGCAAGTAGTCAGGCGTGGGGTCCGTCGGCGTGCTCTCGGTCGATACTGTCTTGGCCTTTCCGTGCGCCACATCGGCGTCTTTGTAACCGTCAGCCAGGGCTAAGCTGGCGATTCCGAGTATGATCAGGCTGACGGTCACTATCTTATACATCGTATGTCCAGGCTGGTTGCTTGTTATCGCGTTAGTGTATCTACTAACCCCACGAACCCCATTAACTCCTCTAAGGTTCCCGGAAGATGGGCGGTTTTCCTTCCGACTCGCAGACAAAGAAAGCGGCCATCTCGACCGAAATCGAAATGGCCGCCCGTGCGAGATAAGAAAGCTGACCTGAGGTAGTAATCTTAGGTCAGCGGAAAGCTTACGGACACGGCATAGGGGCGTCGCCGCCACTGAACAGGAACGCCACAAGGTACGTGACGTCGGCGATATTCACCGTGCCATCGGCGTTGACGTCAGCCTCATCGAGACAACTCGGCTCCGTACCTCCGCTGAACAGATAGGCAACAAGCGCAGTAACGTCACTGATATTCACAGAATCACCCTGATCGCCGTCGACATTGCCGCGATTACCCTGACAGCAGCTTGCATCGTCCAGAACCGTCGAGCGCAGCGCCCATGAATCCACGGCAAAACAACCGGCATCCACCTGAATCTGGACTTCCTGGAATCCACTGCCGGGGAACATGGCTCCGCAGTCGAAAGCGTATTCCCCGGGTTCAGTGATCTCGAAGGTGCCGTTCGGGATCTCGACGTCGCTGATCGTGAAGTTCACAATCGCTGGCTCTTCAACAAAGGCGACAACTAGTCGCAACTGCATCGCCTGATGCCATGGCGTTATCTCCGGTACGAAGTGCGAAGCCGACAATTGCGACGTACCGCACGCTCCCCACAAGGCCGGCACCTGATCTAACGTGAAGCCCGGCAGGTTGACGTCGTTCAACGTCACGAACGGGTCGGCAAGGAAGGCGAATTCGTCCGGGCTGCCATCGGTACCACCGAGCGACCAGCCAGCGAAAGCCGCGATGTTACTCGGTGATTCGTCGTTCAGAGTATCGATCCGTGTGGTGGCGGTAAGGGCGTACTCCCCATCGTCATTGTGTACCCAGAAGGTCGTGGACTGGCCCGTATCAGCATTGACGTAACGGCGCTGATGCGTGGAGTCATAGCCAGCCGAACCTGGAATGTTCCAGTTCCAGACAGCCACCTTCTCTTTGGTGGCCCCGGTACCGTCGCCGGTGTCTTTGTAGACGGTGACATTACCACAGTGTTGTGGTCCACCGTCCCACTCGAGACACAACTGACCTCCTTTCGGAACGACGACCTTCTTCCAGTCGCAGAACTTCTTCATCTGGTGCCGTACCCAGATGTTAGACCCGGCCCCATCGTTGTCGAGCGTATCAATACGAGCGCGTACCTTCAGTGAGTCCCGAATCACACGCCAGCGGAC
>WJKG01000421.1 GCA_014729205.1 candidate division GN15 bacterium
CACCATTCTCGATCACGTAGACATACTGCTGTTCATAAAGAGCACGACGGGGAATCGACAGCGCGCTGTCGATTACCTTACCGGGGATCCGCGCCTGCATGAAGACACCGTTGAGCAGCGCACCCTGGTCTTCAGGGTCAAGCTGAATGAAGACACTCACGGCCTGGGTCCGGGTGTCTATGTCGGAGCCGATTCTCGCGATCTCGCCCGTCCATTCGCCGGAGAGTTCGTCGGAGATGAGGCGGACCGGCTTAGTGTAGTCTATCCATTGAATGTCGCGAGCCGGGACCGGCACCTCGACTTCAAGGTCCTCCAGGCTAATCAGTTGGCCCAGCTTGGTACCATTACGGGTGACAGAGCCCACACGCAGGTCAGCGGAGACAATTGACCCATCGAAGGGCGCCCGGAAATAGTGCTTTTCCAATCTGATCTCCTGGTCCCTAATCTGGAAATAGAGCTGGTAGACATTGAAGCGGGATAAGAACAGCTTGATCTTCTGGTTATCCGTCTGTGGCAATGGAGCCAGTGGCTCATCGAAAGAGATCGAATCAAAATAGTCCTGCCACACCTGGTACTCCTGTGGGAAATCAACACGTATCTCCGGCAGTACCTGGGCCAGTGCTGTCAACAAGTTGCTCTTCGAGGAGTTGAGCGCCAGCTCGGCCTGGCGATCATCGATCTTGAGCAGGAGGTCGCCCTCGGATACAGTCTGGGCCGGTTTGAATGCAACGTCACC
Source organism: candidate division GN15 bacterium (assembly GCA_014729205.1). GTDB lineage: Bacteria > Zixibacteria > MSB-5A5 > GN15 > FEB-12 > WJKG01. The sequence goes on from WJKG01000421.1 coordinate 737, forward strand.
CGGCATAAGAGTCCCGGCCACCTCGCTGTATAGATCAACCGGTTCGGCACTTCGTACCCGACCAAATGCCGTCACCACCGCCGGCACCGAAGTCAACTGAACGACTTCCGTGGCCACAATGCGCGGCTGCTGCTGGGGCGTTCGGCGGGGAGAGTCTTCACGCATACCGAGAAGTATATTCATCACCACAAACCCCAAAACCAGTATACCTGCCGGCACGATGAATTTGAGATACTTACGCATCCCTGACTCCTTCTGCTGCGAAGTGTTGTCGCCGGGGGGGCTCGGGGGCGATTCGGCCGGGTTGGCCTGCGTGTTTGATGTCACCGGTCCGTCTGCCATGTATTACCTCGTATTTGTACTCTCTGTCCTGGATGCGATGTCTATCAGTAAACCTAAAGACTCGACATGAGCCATTTTCAGTATCCAGAAATCCAGTTCTCGTATCATATGTTCCTGCAGTTTCAAGCTTAGTCGTCACTGGCGGCCTCTTTGCTCTCGAGCTTCGCCCAGCACCGATCGATTGAGTGACCGGTGAGGTTGGCGAACATATGGCGCAGGACATGCCGTGTCGTCTGTAGCTCCTGTTCGCTGAGTTCCTGTTCGGCCTCGCGGCTGGTCTGCACCACCAGGCCAACCAGCTTGTCGACAAACCGGCTGCCCCTGGCGGTAAGATGAATCCGCCAACGTCGGCGATCTTCCGGATCGCGTCGGCGCTTCACCAGCCCGCGGTCCTCGAGGTCGTCCACAATCCGCGTCATGAAGCTCTTGTCTCGCATGAGCATATCGGCCAGATTGCCCTGGACGATGTCATTGTGGTGCTGCAGGTTGACCAGTATCACCCACTGCTCCAGGACAATATTCGCGCCGGCACTCTCGAAGACATGATTCAGCTTTCGTTGCCAGGCCAGCGCGGTCATACCGATCAATCTCGGCAAGAAATCCCGGGGATCAGGGCGATCGGCGTTGTCATTACTTAAACAACTCATTTTTGTTACACCTGCAATGGTTTCAATTGCAACTATTCCCTCTTTAACATAGACCGGGGTTCTCCGGGTTCCCGTAGATTGTAGTAGATTGTATATGAGTCGGGAAAAGAAGAGACCGTATCAGGTCGCGGAAAGCTCCCGGATAGTCGTCTCAAGAAGGTCGAAAAAGGTGTCAATATCCTCAGTGGTGGAATCACCATTGGCCAGCACCAGCCGGATGACGGATCGTCCGTCCTTCAGCCGAGTGTAGTTGACCAGGGCCCGGCCGCTCTTGAAGAGCCTGTTGCGAACCGCGATTGTAAAACGGTCAATACCTTGCTCTTCTGGTGGCTTAACCTGGAAACAGACGCTGATTGATTGACGGGGGGCGGCAAGAACGAGCGAATCGGACTGCCGGACTTTTTTCTCGGCGTGTGCGGCGAGGTCCATCAAGTGCTCTATTTTCTCACGCCACCCAAGGGTACCATGATACTGCCAGGCCAGCCAGAGCTTGAGAATATCGACACGCCGTCCACACTGGAGCGATTTCACTCCGAGATCGTAGCGATCGTCGCCGCCGTCGTGGAACAGATACTCGGTGTCTGAGGACACAACCGCCGGCTGGAGCCGATGCGGCTCATGTAGCAAAACGACAGAGCACACAAGCGGCATACCAATTAGTTTGTGAAAATCCCAGGCCATAGAATCGGCTCGATCCAGGCCGTGAAGCAATTCACGATATTTCTCGCTGAAGAGCATCGGTCCGCCCATGGCTGCATCGACATGGAACCAGACCCCGTGAGAGTCACATAC
>WJKG01000422.1 GCA_014729205.1 candidate division GN15 bacterium
ACCCTCGCCACTGAATCGGAAATGGAACTCGCCGCACAAAACTGGCTCACCTACTGCATAGCCCAGCGCGGCGAGTGGGCAGGTACTACTCAGCCGCAGATTGCCGGCTATGAGGATATCATTGTCGATGGTCAGCGCCTGGGTCGGGTGTTCTTCGTCGAGCCCAACGGCTACGTCGTGGTACCGGTCCTCAAGGAATTGCCGCCGGTTAAGTTCTACTCCGAAGAAGCCTGGCTTGATCTTGACCAGGAACAGGGGACGGTGGGGCTCTATCGCGATGTTTTGCAGGACCGCTCCCAGCGGTTTGTCGATTTCTACGGCAGCCTGGCGGCAGCGCAGCCACCCGGTGAACCACAACTCTTCGGGCAGGAGCATCTGCAGCGATGGGATCAGTTCGCCGTAAACACCCGTGCCTTTGTTGATCACCTGCCCGCCCTGACCTCTTCGCCCGAAGAATCGGTCGGCCCCTTGTTAACCACCAATTGGCACCAGCAGGCGCCCTACAACAACCTGTGTCCCATTGGCGACGGTGGCGGCCGGTGTGTGGTTGGATGCGTGGCTACGGGTCTGGCGCAGATCATGAACTATCATGAGTGGCCACCGCAGGGTTCCGGCGGACACTATTACATGTGGAATGGCGACCAATCATGTGGCGACGCGCCGATAGATACCTATCCCATGACCGCCGACTTCTCCGATCCCTATGACTGGGAGAATATGGCTGATGACTGTGTCGCTGGGTGTACAAGCCAGGAGAATGCGGCTCTGGCCGAACTCTGCTTTGAGCTCGGTGTGCTCGTGGATATGGATTATGGAGTATGTGCCTCCGGGTCATTTCCCCAGGTGGCGATCAACCGACTCCCGGAGCACTTTAATTACAAGAACACGCTGGCCCGATACAATCGCGGGGCCGCCGAGGACATGTTCAACAAGATCCGCCTGGAGCTCAACGCCGATCGACCGATGCTGTACGTCATTTACAGCCACGCCATCGTCTGCGACGGGTATCGCGACGGTGCCCTGCAGGAAGTGCACATGAACTATGGCTGGGCGGACAATCACAACAAGTGGTATGTGCTCGACAATCTGCACTGTCCGTGGGACGGTTGCTCCCCGATTGTCGAATGGGCCCTGGTTGGCATGCAGCCGGATAAGAAAGCTGTGGTGTCCGCCGAGAACACCTTTGGCTGGGCGCCACTCGATGTGCAGTTCTACGGCTTCTCTGACCTCATGGTCGATCTGTGGAAGTGGCGGTTCGGCGATGGCGACAGCTCCACCGTACAGAATCCGCTCCATACGTACGAGACGCCCGGTGTGTACGATGTGACGATGATGGTCAACTCCGGCGGCACCTGGCACACCGCTACCGTGGAGGATATGGTGATCTCCATTGCCGATACTCTCTGGGGGGAGGATGCCATTGCCCCACCGGGTGCTCCGTTGGAAGTGGTCGTTTGTGCCCGCAATAATGTGCCTCTGAACGAGGTCCGCGTACCCATGGAGTTGGCCGGAAGTCTCAACCTATCCGGACCTGATTCGATATCCGTAAGCGGGTGCCGAACCGAAGGTATCGCGGCGGCGCAATACCTGCACTTTGACCCGTTCTTCAATCGCTACACCTGTCAGATCATCGCCGACGACCCCGATGGCATTACTCCCGGCAGTGGTCCGGTGCTCAAAGTCTATTTCTCTGTACCCGGATCCGCCGATGACGGCCAGCAAGTGAGCTTCGATTTCGACGGTTACACTGATATGGGCGGCAACGACTACATGCCGAAGTTTGCCGGGTCCCTGGCATCTTACGATGCCGCCTGTAACGGCTGTGTGGCCACCATCAGTTCGACCCTCGATGTTGACGAGCCGGGCGTCGACCCCATTCCGGGCCATTACGCTCTCGCTCAGAACTACCCCAATCCCTTCAACCCGAGCACGAGAATCAGTTTCGCACTGCCAAGAGCCGGTCATGTCAAGCTGACCGTCTTCAATATCCTCGGCGAGCAGGTGACAACTCTTGTCGATCGGGAGTTGACCGTCGGTGAGCACTCAGTCGAGTGGGATGGCAGAAACAACGACGGACAGCCAGTGTCGTCGGGAACGTACCTCTATCGACTTGAGGTCGACGGCCAGGCCAAACAGACACGGAAGATGATGCTGCTCAAATAGCCTTTTGCATGCTGACAGCTCAGACTCAGACTTCAGTTCACCGTGCCAGTTGTGGTCTTCGCGAGTAAGCGCAATTGCATTGCATAGATCTCCGCGGCTCGCTATATTGCAATAGTGTCAATGAGGCCTTGAGTCTCTTTGCGTATCCACCACAGTCCCGAATACACTCAATCCACCGACGGTCTTCTCGGGCACGGGCATGTGTGAGGAGCACGTTTTGATGATACGTCGACTTCTTCGTCCAGCATGATTAGCTTAGAGATATTGTCGCCAGCAATAACGGAGGTATAGCGATGCTAAGTCGGTTGATGATAACACTGGCCGTGCTGCTGTTGGCCGGATCTGCGCTCGGTGCTGACCTCTTCTTCGTTCAAGTGAACAACCAACAGGAAGCGCGCGCGCTCGACACAGAACAGATCGAGCCAATTGCACGTCTGTCCGACGGTTACCTGGTCCTGGCCGAAGGAATTCCGGCCGAAAGGCTCGCACAGGGACTGCTCAAAGCGACTCTTGTGGTATCCGGGATAGACAAGGAGGAACTGGCTCTCGATGGTCGTATGGACCGGGCTAATGTCGACCGGTACCAACTCCTGTTCGAACGCGACGACTTCAGACTGTTTCGTATACACCCAACTGACCTCATCGCCGATGACTACCCCACCGGTTTGGTGCCTATCCGTAATGAATATCTCAGGATTACCTGGGATGAACCTACCCAACTCAGGAGTCGCGAGGCAGCCGACATGGTGGACCTTGATTCACTCATCTCGCTGGTGAATCAGGATTCGCTGCAGTCCTACACAGAGCGACTTCAGGCTTTCCTTGAACGCGTGAGTGGCACCGACTCCTCGGCCGCCGCCCGTGATTGGATTGCCGACCAGTTAACGAATTATGGGTATGATTCTGTAGTTTTCGACACTTTCGCGGCACATGTCGGTGGTAGTCACACCGTATGCGAGAATGTGATTGCGTACAAGATTGGCACCCGCTTTCCGGCACAACAGATAGTCATAGGGGCCCATCGCGATGCTGTCCATTACTCACCTGGGGCCGACGACAATGGCTCCGGCACCGCCGGTGTTTTGGAAATGGCCCGTGTGCTCAAGGATATCGAAACCGATATGACTTTCATCTTCTGTTTGTTTGATGCCGAGGAATGGGGGCTCTACGGATCCTACCACTATGCCGAGGACGCCAGAGCCAGAGGCGACAGCATCATCCTGATGTTCAATATGGACATGATCGGCTACTACGAGAACACGGATCAGGCAACTGTCCACCACGGTGATGACACAACCTTCGCACAGGTGTTCCAGGACTTGGCCGATTCGCTGGTTGGTATCTCCGGATGGCTGGCTGGTACATCCCCCTCATCGGATCACTACCCGTTCCAGCAAAATGGCTTTGACGTGACCTATATCCAGGAGGCCATTTTTTCCTCAGTATATCACTCCCCTAATGACAGCACCACCTACATGAGTTTTGACTATATGACCCGTATGGTGAAGGGGGGACTCGCCACGGTCTACACCGTCAGCCAGACTGCCGGACCGCTACCGACTCTCATCTTTGACTTCCCGAGTGGGTTGCCGGGGAATATCCCGCCGGGGGATACCGTCAAGTTCGACGTCACCGTGGCAACGGCCTGGGAAGGTGAGCACGTTCAGGGATCCGGCCAATTGCACTATCGAATCGACGGTGGCGTCTGGCAAAGCAAACCAATGGCCGTCACCGGCACACACAGCTATGAGGCTGCACTACCTGTCGTGCCGTGCCAGAGTATCGTGGACTACTACATTTCGGTTGATGAAGCAACAGTCGGACCGTACACCTCGGGCGACTCAACCTACCCCTATGATGCTGTTGGCGCGGATGCGCTTATTGCGCCTTTGGATGATGACTTCGAGACCGATCTGGGATGGATCGTTTCTGGCGATGCTTACGATGGAATGTGGGAACGTGGCGTGCCCTGGGGAAACAGCGACGCCTATGGTGGCGGTGGTGATCCCAAGTCAGATTTCGATGGCTCGGGCCAGTGCTACGTGACCGGCAATGAAGAACACGCCGATGTGGACAATGGCACCACGTACCTGACCTCCCCCATAATCAATCTCGATGGCGCCACACAGGCCCGGATATCGTATGCGCGATGGTTCCACAACAACTTCTCCTGGGGGAATTTCGATGATAGCATGATGGTCTGGATATCCAACAACGGCGGTGGGTCCTTCACCCTAGTCGAGGTTATCGGTCCCACCGACCAGTGTTCCGGTGGCTGGTATATCAATGATTTCTGGGTGAGTGACTACATAGCCCCCACCGCCAATATGAGGCTTCGGTTCGAGGCCGCGGATCTGGGTACACGATCCGGAGTAGAGGCGGCCGTCGATGCCGTCCTGGTAGAGGTGTTCGAGTGCGACGAGGATATATACCACATCACCAACGACTCCCTGCCGGACTGGACCGTCGACATCCCCTACTCGTGGCCGTTGCAGGCAATTGGCGGCGAGGGAGACTACACCTGGCATGACAAGCACGGCGACCTCTCAGGCACAGGACTGGCGCTCGATTCCTCCGGCGTCCTCTCGGGCACTCCGCTGGATACAGGGCAGATTTCGTTTGTCGCTGTGGTGACCGATCAGGCCGACAGCAGTATCGAAAAAGCGCTCGCCTTTGTTATCAATCCAGAACTGCTTCTTGACACAGAGACCGTGCCCGGCGGCGATGCCGGCCAACCTTACAGTTTCCAGCTCAGGGCGTCCGGAGGAACGCCACCACTTCAGTTCAGCGATATGCATGATGATCTTGCCGGTACCGGACTGACCGTTGACAGCAGCGGTCTGATTACCGGCACACCACAGTACGGCGGAGATTACTTCTTTACAGCTCATGTCGTGGATGCTGTCGGAGACAGCGATGAGCGTCTATTGGAAATCGTGGTCAACCAGGACTATATCTGTGGTGACGTCAACGGCGATGGTGCCGGACCGTCGGTACTGGATCTGACCTACCTGGTTGAGTATCTGTTTGGTAATGGCCCTGCGCCACCCAATCCGGATGCCGCCGATATTAACGACGATGATTCCATCAACGTCCAGGATCTCACCTGGCAGGTGCTTTACCTGTTCCAGGGCGGACCGCCCCCTCAGTGTTGAGATTTGTGACTAGGTGCCAAAAGGAAAACGGGCGACCAGTGCGGTCGCCCGTTTCTGTATTCAATATATAGAATCCGGGAAGGAGTCTTAGCGGCGCAGACGGCGACGAGCCGCGACACCAGCCAGACCCAGACCAAACAGGACCATAGTGGTCGGCTCCGGAACCGGGTTGACGGAGTTGATACCAACGATCATGTCGTTGTGATCCCAGTTGGCCGAGGTGTGGTCATCATCGATGAACAGCAGGTAATCGTAATCGCCCCAATCGCTCCAGTTATCGGAAGCGTACTTGTACTCTGCGTATCCATAGCTCGATACGTCGTAGAGGGCGAACCACTGATGATCATCGGCAAAGGAACCCTTGGTCAGGCTTCGCTCACTGAAGAGATACGAGTCGGTACCGTCGTAAATCAGATTGCTATTCAGATCGTTCAGCAGATGCAGGCCGATATCAGTGCCGGCAGCAATGTTAGTAGTTGTGGAAGCACCAACCGCGTCCGGACCACTGAATATACCCGTCTGAGCCGTGCCCGTACCCAGATCGGTGTAGTAACCGAGCCTGTTCTTCATGTCATGGGGGGTCACTTCACCAAGAATGGTCCAGGTCTGCTGATTGGTAGCGAAAGAGAGAGTAAGATCGGTGCTGTCAGCGTTCATAGACGCCACCACGTTACCATCGACCTTTAAAGTCGGGAACGCAAAGCCGGAAACCGCCATCAACGCCACCAGAGCGACTGTGATCAATGTTGTCTTCATGTGTCCAAGGCCTCCTTTGGGTACCTACACTGTGGGGATTAAAAGTACTATACGGTATCTGAGCCCACACCATTGCAACAACCATGCCGAGAATTCCCCGGATACCAGGTCAGCCAGGTACTATGTTGCCATACAACAGGTTATGTTGTCATTGCGGCCCCTGAAGAGCCCTGCAGCAGTATCTCACCAGGACCGGTTGTCCGCTACAGGGACACTTGTCCGGTTAGCACGGCTCGTAACTGATTGCTATAGAAGAAATTGCAGTTGTGCTCTCAAGTGGCGTCGCAAGCGAACAACTGTTCGGAATACCGAACACTCTGGTCCTCAGTTGTAAGGAAATGCAGTAATATACGGTAAAATCTGCCACAATACTTAAAAAGGACGGCCACCCCAGAGCTGTGGAGTGGCCGTCCTGTACGTTGATTTCAGTTCGACCGCGAACTAACAGGCCACCGGAGGCGGGCCGCCACCGAAGAGGTAGTTCACCAGGTAGGTCATATCGCTGATATTGATCGTTCCGTCGCCGTTGACATCAGCCTCATCAAGGCACGGCGGTGCCGCACCACCGGAGAACAGATATGCGACGAGGAAGGTCATATCCGAGATGTTGATTACATCGCCGGCATCGTAATCAACATTGCCACGGATCGGTAGCAGGCAGCAGCCGCCGGTGTCGCAGGCATCGCCAATGCCGTCACCATCGCTGTCCGCCTGAGACGGATTGGCAACTGCCGGGCAGTTGTCACAGAGATCGCCCACACCATCACCGTCACCATCAGTCTGCGACGGGTTGTTGACGCCGGGGCAATTGTCGCAGAGATCACCCAGTCCGTCACCGTCGCTGTCAGCCTGTGTGGGGTTGTTGACGGTCGGGCAGTTGTCGCACAGATCGCCTAATCCGTCCCCGTCCCCATCAGCCTGCGCCGGGTTGTTGATGCCGGGGCAATTGTCGCAAAGGTCACCAACGCCATCTCCATCGCTATCAGTCTGCGCCGGGTTAGCGACGAACGGACAGTTGTCGAAGGCATCAGGGATGCCGTCACCGTCGGCATCGCAGACTTGAGTATTCTCGAAGAAAACATCCTGATCTATGCCATTGCGTCCGTCATTCCAGATGTAGCCCGGACCATTTAGCATGTTCATGTCGGCGCCCAGATAGTCTCCAACATACGCTGCAGCCGGGGGCCACGGAAAAGTGCTTGCCGGCGGAACGGGACCCGCATCGGAAACCAGACAATCGGTCCAGGTCAGGCCACAATCGGTGGAGGTTGCCGCCCAGGTTTCGACCAGAGTGTTGGGAGGATCGTTGCGACGGTCATAGAATGCAATGGTGATGTCACCGGTCGCTGGATCGACAAGCATTTCAGGTGCCCACTGATCAAGCCCATTGCTAACTGGATCAGTGTTCACACGGATAGGGCCCGTCCAAGTACCAGGCATTCCGGTAGGACTGGAGAGAAACCAGATATCGGCGTCACCCGCCGAAAAATCGGCATAAGCGACATAAACAGTACCAGTACACGGACCACCTGAGTTATCCACCGCAATAGTCGCATTGGGCGAGCCGTTGATACCCGGGGATAGCACTGCTGGCATACCGGCTATCGGGATAGCCACCGGGGTACCACCCAGAAGTCCGAAGCCCCCACCCGGGCCGGGTGAAGCATCCACAAACAGGGTTACACCATCGGTCCAGGCGACATATAAACCGCCCGGTGGCACCACGGGGTTGCCGGTCGCACCAACTACGGCCAGGTCGGGCCGATGGGCAGCCATCTGGTTCATGCTCACCGGACCACCGGCCAGTAGTGAAACCGGCGCTGAGAAGGCTGGATATACGGGCGGCACACCAGCCGCTGTATGTGAATAGCTATACCAGATAGAATAGAAGTCACCACCATCGTCGAATGCGTTTCCGTTGCCGTCGGCATCACCGCCGGTACCATCGATATATTCGACCCATGCCATGTGAGCCGTTCCGAAGGCCGGGGCCGGGTTAGTCGGATAGTCATCGATATCGATATTAGGGTAGTCAAGCCAGTTGATACCTACCGTGTTCGCAGCTAACGGGATACCACCGACGAATGGGGCACCGCCCCCCGGGTTCATGTTCATGTGAATGGCGTTCGGTACCAGCCAGGGAGGACCAGGGCCATAGCTGGAACTGACCATGATGAAGCCGCCGGTGGGATTCAGTGTCGCGGGTAGGGCACCAATGGCGGGATTCCATTCGTCTGTGTACGGTGCGGGTGGAGTTACAATCCCCGGTGTCCAGGTCAGTCCACCGTCGGGTGTGAAGGCCCATCCTATCGCAGAAGCACCAAAGCCTGCGGCTGTATATTCGCTCCACACCGAGTAGAATTCTCCCCCAATGACTTCGCTCGCCGCAACATCTGCGTTGTTCTGCTCGGAGCTCGGCATGCTACCGAGATTGACGAGGCGATTCGGCCAGGCAGCCCACGCCACCAGTGCCACTAACACCACGAGGCCCCCAGCCATCAGCAGTGTGCGAAGATGCGATTCGCTGGATGTGTGCATAACGTACAATCCTCCCTGCTTGGGATTATTGAGAAAACGATTGAGTTGTTGCTGACTGAAATGGTACTCTTGAAAGTAAAGGGTACGCCTGCTCAACAGTTAATAAAGCGAATATGGCGTTGATTGTCAACGAAATAGCCGCGCGTCGTGAGCTCGAAAGCGGACTCAGCAAGTCTCTCTTTAGTGAGTCAGAGGTAATACGCAGACAGATTGCACTCTGTGTGTGAG
>WJKG01000423.1 GCA_014729205.1 candidate division GN15 bacterium
CTTAAGAAGAACGAGTGGGTTGTTGGTGAGGGCTACGCACCGGATAACTTCCGACGATATGTGGATCCTACGAAACATGACCTGGATTCGGTGACGGGAGGGCGCCCGGCGTTCATTTTCAGTCACGATCAGCACTCGGCCTGGGTCAACAGCAAGGCGCTGGCGATTGCCGGTGTGGACGCGGACACCGAAGATCCCGAGGGGGGACGTATAGAGCGCGAGGAAGATGGCTCGCCGAGTGGGGTACTTCGTGAAACAGCCTATATGCTGGTGTGGCCGAAGGTGGGCCGTCCGCCGAAGACGCGGATCAGGCAATTGTACCAGCAGGCGTTGCAGATGGCGTACAGTCGCGGTGTGACTGGTGTACATTGTATGGACAGCATGGAAGGGTACGACTATGTCCACGACCTGGCGCAGCAAGGTAAGGCGGGTATACGGATAACCAGTTACCTGCCGGCGCACGAGTTGGAGCAATGGTCTCAGCGCGGGATCGACTATGGCTATGGAGATGACTGGGTCCGGGTGGCCGGGGTGAAGATGTTCGCCGACGGCGCCCTGGGGAGTCGCACGGCGCTGTGTTTCAACAAGTACATGGGGAGCAAGGACGATTACGGGATCGAAGTGAACTCTGTAGCGCAGATGGCTCGCTGGGCGAAGGCGGCGGCGCGATTGGGGCTGCCGTGCGCAATTCATGCCATCGGTGACAAGGCGGTGGACAATGCGCTGCAGGTGATCGAGCGCACGCCGAGGCTGAACAGTGGCGGGCGGCACCGGATTGAACATGTGCAGTTGGTTCGTCGCAAGGACATCCCGCGAATGCGGCGTCTGGGGGTGGTAGCCTCGATGCAACCCCAGCAGTTGCTGTCGGATATTAATATAGTCAATGCGTACTGGGGGAAACGGGGACGGAATACGTATGTGTTCCGGACGATGCTGGAGAAGCATATTGACCTGGCGTTCGGGTCTGATACGCCGATTGAGCCGCTGGACCCCTTGGCGGGGATTGGCGCGGCGGTACGTCGCTCGAGGCCCGGGAGCCGTCGGCCGTTCTATCCCGAGCAACGGATTACGGTCGCGGATGCGGTGCATGCATTCACGGTGGGGCCGGCCATTGCCGGTGGGCAAGTGCGGAGCCGGGGATATCTGATGGAGGGGTATCCGGCAGATTTTGTGGTACTGTCGGAGGATATCTACAAGTCGCCGAAGACGCGTCTGGAACAGGTTCAGCCGATGGCGACGGTTCTGGATGGTGAGGTAGTGTACGATCAGGGGGTGATGTAGGGGGGAGCGTTCGTCCGGGGGCGTGGCGCTGAAGGCAATTTAAATCGGTTGCCAATTTGCGGCTGGTCCGCTATAATTCCAAACAGCACAGGTCTTTGCACTCGTATTTGATTGGTGCGTCCAGCGCAGTGAAGACCGCCGGCGTCGGTGCCGGTTGGCCATCCATCTGATAGAAGACGAGGACAACTTGACGGTGAATACGAACACCGCTGAAGCGGGCACACGGATTGTGCCGGACAACGAAGTGCGCACGCGTATTGTGCGCTGGTGCTTGTATCTGTTCATGTCGTGGGTAGTGTCCGGGTTGGTGCTCAATGCCACGCTTACGACCGGGTACTTCCACAACCAGAAGCGAGTCGATTTCGGTGACATGGTGTACGGTGAGGCGGCTCGTCCGTTTGTAGCGCGGGTGGCCACATTTGCAGCGGTTCGGGCCGGGACGGCGATCACCCCGGAGGCGGTCAAGGCGAAGATCCACAGCGTCTGGGTGGCACGCGACATAGAAGAATGGACGGGATTTCCTCCTGAGAACGCTACGGAGGGGCTGTGGGCACTGTTGCTTATGCACCTGTGTGTGATTGGCTTTATGGTAGTGCTTCGCGAACTGCAGCGGACGTTTTACGGTCTTGATGAGTTTGTGTCCTCGGCGGTGGCGCTCGTGGGCGGGGCTGCGGTGCCGTTACTCCGGCCGTACTTCATGTACGACTTCACGGTCCTTTTCCTGTTTCCGCTGGCCCTGCTGTTGATGGTGAAGTCGCGCTGGTGGCTGTATTATCTGGTATTCGTGGTGGTTTGTTTCACGAAGGAAACGGGTGTAATCCTGCCATTTCTTCTGTTTCTTTTGCTGCCCAAGTATCGGGAGAAGCTGCAAGTCATGGGACACGTGGTGTTTCAGGGGGCCATTTGGGCCGGCGTGTACCTGTTGTTGCAGTACGCCTTCCAGGCCAACCAGGGATCGGCTTTGGAGTTTCATTTGCTGGGTTACAATGCGGAGACACTGACCAGCCCGCGCCCGCTGGTCACTACGACGCATTATCTGGTGCCGGATCGCTCCAATATTTTGCTGCTGGGACTGGTGGCGGTGCTAACGTTTCATCGGTTCCGCGAAAAGCCGGTGTTCCTGCGATGGGCACTGGCTATGACGGTACCGCTGTTTGTGCTACTCGCGCTGTTCGGGTGGATTGATGAGATGCGCACGTACTACGAGGTGTTCGCGGTCTTCTTTCTGCTGATTCAGTATTCGGTGATGAAGCTGTTCGGGTATCATTTCGCGCCGAATCGGGAGTTGTTGCCGAGTTTCAAGTAGGTTCTCTGGTAGAACCCGAGGCCGGGACCTTCCATGCGAAAGACCTGAATACTTCCCAATAGACTGAGTACCATTATCAGACGGGCCGTGGAGTTTAGAGTTTATATTGACATAAGCGGGGATGGGACAACATATTCAGGTGGGGACTCGTATAAGGAGTAGCATGCGTACCAGAAGCATAATCATTTTGGCCCTCTGCGCTTTCTTCCTGATTAGCCCCATTGTCTCTTTTGCCCTTCGGGCGTTGGCGCAGGACACCACCCAGGCACAGATCGACACGACCGGTGTGGATACGACGGTCGAGACGGTGGTTGAGGATCGGGCACCGTACAATGAACCGCTCGTCTATACGATGGTGGTTGAAGGCGCTATCGGGGCGGTGACGAATGATCGGATCGAGATGGCGATCGAGGAGGCAGAGGATGCCGGCGCAGAGTTGCTGGTGATCAAGCTGAATACACCGGGTGGGTTCACGCGGCCGACCTGGGCGATCTGCCAGGATATTTTGAACTCCTCGGTACCGGTTTGTGTGTACGTGGCACCGAGCGGGGCGCGGGCCGGCTCGGCGGGGGTATATATTACCTACGCTTCGCACTTTGCGGCCATGGCCCCCACGACGAATATCGGCGCGGCCCATCCGGTGGGCGGAGGTGGTCAGGATGTTGACTCCGTGATGAACGAGAAGATCACCAACGATGCCGTGGCCCAGATCCGCGCGGCGGCCGAACGCCGTGGTCGAAATGCCGACTGGGCGGAGGATGCGGTCCGTCAGTCGGTATCGATCACCGATAAAGAGGCGCTGGAGCTGAACGTCATTGACATCATCGCGAAGGACCTGACGGATCTGCTGGATCAGATC
>WJKG01000424.1 GCA_014729205.1 candidate division GN15 bacterium
CCAAAGCACCAGCCAACACCGCCGGCACCACCGTCGATATGTACCTCTATACTGACAATGTCGAAGAAGCTTTCAAGCGTGCCACCGATGCCGGAGCCAATGTGCTCATGGAAGTCAAAGACCAGTTCTGGGGCGATCGTACCTTCCTCGTCGAGTGCCCCGAGGGCCACAAGTGGATGTTTGCCCAGAACGTCGCCGACTACGACCCTGACAACATGCCCAAGTAGCACCTTTTGCAACACGCATAGCTTATCCTTCGGCAGGGCGGCGCCTTTCGGTGCCGCCCTTGCCCTTGCGTAAGAGCGCGCGAACAGATAATCTGAATCAACTGTTGAACTGGCGGCATCAAAGAGTATACTAATAGCAGTAAGAAAAAACGATGAAAAGGAGAGACTATGCCCAAAGCAGCCCCCGGTTCCACCGTCGCCGTTCTCGGCGCAACGCCCAAAGAAGACCGCTATTCATTCAAGGCCGTTCGCATGCTCAAGGAGCATGGCCACAAACCCATCCCGGTGCACCCCAAGGGCCACGATGTTGACGGTGTCACTGGTGTGAGTTCTCTCGATACCATCGAGCAGTCAGTTGATACCCTTACCGTCTATGTCAACGAGAAGATATCCTCTGGCGAACTAAAGAAGATTCTCAAACTACGTCCCCGCCGGGTCGTCTTCAATCCCGGTGCAGAGAATCCTCAGTTGGCTCAGAAACTGCGTGAAGAAGGCATTGAGGTCGTGGAGGCATGTACCCTGGTTATGCTGCGCACTGACCAGTTTTAGCAGGTGCTTCCCGGCTAAACCTGTCGCACCCCCGATGCAACCGCTGACCTGACGATTTCCGCATAGCGACCGGCCAGCGCCTGCGAGGCGTAGGTCGTGCGGGCATGTTCATAGCCTGCCTCGGCCAACCGGTCGCGCAGCGCCTCGTTCTGCAATAGACGGCCAATCGCCCGGGCAAGCGCCGTTTCATTGTCCGGTGGTATCAGAAGCCCGGTCTTTTCGTGCTTGATGATATCCACAATCCCCCCGGAACGTGTCCCGATCACAGCCGCCCCACAGAGCATTGCTTCAGAAAGCGCCAGTCCGAATCCCTCGTTCACCGAATTCAGTACAACCACCGACGCCCGATTATAGACCTCGCGAAGCTTCTCCTGGGCCACGGGGGGATGCATGGACACCGAGCCCGACAGGCTGTTCTCCTCGATCAACTCCGCTATGTTGTCTTCCAGCGGTCCCGCTCCGTACAAGGCCAGGTGTGCTTCCTTTTGCATATCTGCTACCTGACCGAACGCACGAATGAGCTGGTCCACCCGCTTCTGCTCGGTGTATCGTGTCACCGCAACCACCAGGTATGGCTCACGATTAACAGTTTTATCCCTGTAGAATACTTCCTCATTGTGCGGCAGGGGAAGGGTCTCGGCAATCGATACCAGCCTCGGATCGATACTCAGGATTTGCTCACGAAGGTAGCTCGAAACGAACGTCCACCGCTCCAGACGTCGCCCCAGATCTCCGAAGTACCGGTACGACAACCCACCGAACTTGCTCACCAGGCGCACATCGGTACCATGCGACGAGAGCACCATCGGCAGATTCACTCGCCGCGAGAGCTGCTTCATGACAATCCCGGCCGGCATCAGCCAGTGGCCGGCAATCACGTCCGGCTCCTGCTCGGCTATTATCTTCAGCGCCGTTTGGCGAAACCGCTTGAGGAAGTGGCGAAACTTGAACATCCCGCCCAGTGACAACAGCGCTTTCTGCATCGCGCCACCGTACGCCAGCGTCTCATCCTTTTCGCGTGCCGTATAGCGGAATCGGTAAATGACAAGCTCGTCACGTTCCTCATACTCCGGTGCATCGGGGTAGTGGGGAGCAATAATTGTCGAATGAATCCCGTGCTCCACCAACCGCCGCGACAGCAGGTCAATGAACACCCCGGCGTAGTCGCCACGGTAACGGGGGAAGTTGTGAGTCAGGCACAATAGTCGCACAGGGTCACTCATGGTCCCCTAACTTAGATAATCTCGAGCCTCAGTGAAATGGTTTTTTTCCGGCCGGATCATGTGTTATATAGCGACAACTATGTCGTCATCACGAGTACACATCGACTTTCTCGAAGAGGTGGATTTCTCCCGGATCCTCACCAATCCCATTCTGGATATTGCCGCCCGTGTGTGGGAGGAGGACCGCTACGAAGCCTTCAAGGTGTGCTACCGCTCCATGCGCGTGGTCGATGACCTCGTCGACGATCTGAAGGCAGGGACAAACGACCAATCGCTGCATCTTTCTGCTGCCATCGAGAACATGATTGAGGCTTGGATCGACGATCTGCACCAGGGTCGGACAAAAGACGAATTCTATGCTCTGTTACTGAACACCATCTACCGCTTCCGCCTGCCCCTCTGGCCCTGGGAGCGCTTGGCGAAAGCCATGATCTATGACTTGCATCACGATGGATTCCCCACCTTTATCGGCTTCATGCGCTACACGGAAGGTGCCGCCATAGCCCCGGCAGCGGTGTTCATGCACCTTTGCGGAGTTGACAGGACCAATGATGGCCGGTATCAGCCTCCGGTGTTCGATATCCGCGAGGCCGCCCGACCGCTGGCCGTCTTTTCATATCTGGTACATATCATGCGTGATTTCCAGAAAGACCATCGCGCCGGACTCAACTACTTCGCCAGTACCATTCTTGAAATGCATCAGGTGAGTTCCGACGATCTTGACCAGTCCGCCTGCACCGGCCAGCCCACCGAACCTGTCCAAAACGTCTTCGCCACTTACGCCCGCCTTGCCGAATATTACCGCCAGAAAGCACGCCACACCATGTCCCGCGTCAAACCAGCCCTTGCCTCACGGTATCAGTTGAGCTGGGAGCTGATTTACGAACTCTATAATCAAATATACCAACGAGTTACACCGCACTCACCAACCTTCGAGTTGTCCGCCGTGCAACCCGAACCCGATGCCGTCCAGGCCTGTATCCAGCACACCATTGAGACCTTCCAACCGGTGAAGTAAAAACTTCCCCGGAAGAACTCCCCGGCTTATTGGTATCAGAAGAAACGGACGGTCTCCCGGCGACCGGACCCGCTTCAGCCATGTACGGTTGGATATGAGTTGTATAAGATAAATGGAGGAACCAATGAAACGTCTCGGTTTGACATGTTTGCTGCTCGCCAGCTTTGCCCTGTGCACACCGGCAATCCAGGCCGGCGAGGATCTCTCGGTCACCGTCTACAACTCCAACCTCGGAGTCGTCAGCGAAACCAGAGATATGGACTTCGAAGAAGGCACCAATCGCATCGCCTTTCGCGATGTACCCTCGCAGATCGATCCCGCCTCGGTCCGCTTTAAACTCACCGACAATGGCTCCGACATTGCCATCCTCGAACAGAACTACGCCTACGATCTGGTCAGCCCCGAGGAGCTCTATCGCAAGTATATCGACCGCGAGATCGAAATGGTCGACAAGGAGGGCCGCCTGTTTACCGGTAAGCTGCTGGCCTATAACTCTGGAGCCGTGACACTCCAGAGTGCCAACGGCCAGGTGAAAGTCATCCGCATGGAGAACATCACCGAGGTCAATTTCCCCAAGCTTCCTGAAGGTCTCATAACGCGCCCCACGCTGTTCTGGCTCTACCAGGCCCAAGCCGGGGGAGAGCGGACTGCTAATGTGACGTATCAGACCTCAGGTATGAAGTGGGAGGCAGAGTACGTGGGCCTGCTCAACGAATCCGAAACCGAGCTCGACCTCTCCGGCTGGGCCTCCATTACCAATAATTCCGGTAAGACCTTCGAAGACGCCAAACTCAAACTCATTGCCGGAGATATCCATCGCGCCCGCCAGCCGCGTGTTCCACGCGGTATGCAGAAGACCATGGCCGCCGAGGCCGATATGGCTGGCGCCGGGTTCGAACAGAAGGAGTTCTTCGAATACCACATGTATACCCTGCCACGACCGGCCACCGTGGCCAATCGCGAGCAGAAACAGATCTCATTGTTCGAACCAGCTTCCACTGCGGTCGAGAAAGAGTACCTCTATCGTCCGGACCGCAACCCGGAGGACGTCGAGGTTACCATCAAGTTCACTAACTCCGAGGCCGACGGCCTGGGAATCCCGCTTCCCGCAGGCCGGGCACGCTTGTTCAAGGCCGATGACGACGGGTCGGTCGTCCTGCTCGGTGAAGATCGTATCGATCACACACCAAAAGACGAAGAAGTCAATCTGCAGGTTGGTACCGCCTTCGATATCGTTGCTGAGCATAAGCTTGCGGAGCGACGAAACCTCTCCAAACTGGTTCGCGAAGACAGGTACGAAATAGAAATTCGCAACCGCAAGAACGAAGCGGTTACCGTGAAAGTAGAAAAGCTGTTGTTCGGCGACTGGCAAGTAGTCGAGTCCGATTTGTCTTACAACAAGGAGGACGCCAATACGTTGGTCTTCCAGGTGCCCGTTGGTGCCTCGGAAACCACCACCTTCCAGTTTATTGTCCGCTTCACATCGAGGTAAGACAATGGAGGTTGACAACACCACGTTTTGCCGATAGATTCTGGCTGTTTGTCAAGTTGCTGCTGATACGAGGAGGAGATTTTGAAGAACTTTAGCAAGATTGTACTGGTACTCGGGGCTTTGCTGTTGCTCGTCGCCTCGATGGCGGAGGCCCGCGGACGCAAACTCCCCGTCGGTGCCTACATCAAGTCCGCCAAGATTGACATCGTCTCCGGCGACATCGATCGCTATCCCGAGGCGCTCGCCATGCTCGACTCGCTGGCAATGCACTATGGTCCCCACGCCGAGGCCCTCTATCTGACCTCGCAGATCTATGTCGACTATATCGAGCAGACGGCCGGTCCCTGGGATAAGAAGCCGTACGTCGAAAACATGGTCGCCTACATCGACTCACTGCACATGTGTTGTGAGAACAAAGACATCAAAAAGAAATACCGCGATGACTGCGATGAATACCTGACCAAGGCCGACTCCGTACAGGTCAAGTACTGGCGCGAATTTTATAACGCCGGTATCGAACAGCTCAACGCCGTCCAGTCATCCATAGAGGATCTGCAAACGGAAACGGATTCAACCAGCAGGGCATTCCTGACCAAGACTAAGGAAGCCAAATCCGATTCCTGTATTGCCAACCTGCAACTGGCGATGGTCATCGCACCCGAGTCGCCCGAGAGCTATGTTGCTCTGGGAACGCTCTACGAATTCGAGGGCGAGTACGAGAAGGCCATCGAGATGCTCAAGATGGGTATGTCCGATTCAACAGCCCGCGAGCAGCTACTCCTGCCCATCGCCTACAACTACATTGGCATGGATGACTACTGCGGTGCCATCCCCTATCTGAAAGAGAAGGTAGAGGGCATAGAGGGACAACCCGAGGCCAGCGATCTGGAAAACATGTACAACCTGACCGTGTGCTACAACAACTGCGGGATCTACGACTCAGCCTTCATTTACTACCAGGAGATCCTCAAGTATGCGCCGGAGAACACTACCGTGCTGTCGTCCATCGGTCGGTACTTCAATCAGCAGGCTCGCTACGCAGCCGATTCCGCCCGCGCCCTGCGCGAGGCTGATAAGTCCGATGCGGCCACCAAATGGCAGGAGCAAGTGAACGAGTATTTCGATTCATCATCGGTATACTTCAAGCAAGCCTTCCAGATCAAGCCGGAGAATCCAACGTACGTCGAAGACTATGCCGTCGTGTCCTACCTGCGCGAAGACTGGTTTGAGGCCGCCCGGGCATTCGAACAGCTCACCGAGCTGCAACCTGACATAAAAGACCACTGGGTTTCGCTCGGGGACTGTCTCCTCAAGACGAATCAGTTTGACAAGGCAGTCGACGCCTACGAATCCGCGGTGGAATTGACCCCCGATGATATGGCCATTTGGGAGAACCTGGCCCTGTTGTACAAGGAGCTAGGTCAAACCGCCAAAGCTGCCGAGGCTGAGAAAAAGGCAGAGAATCTGCGTAAGAACTGACGTCCTCACTCAGCAGGACTTGACATTGATCACAAACGGCAGGTCATTACGACCTGCTGTTTCTTGTTTGGCCAATGAACTCGGACACCATCACGTCCGAAGAGCGGGAGCGACCAGAACCAAAGCACCATGCCGCGTACTGTTCAAATAGCCGTACTGGGTCCGATGCGTCAGACCTTTACCTACCTCGTCCCCGATGAGTGGCCGGATCTCACCCCCGGCCAACGAGTCCTCGTGCCGTTCGGGCGTGCTCGTAAGCTCGGCTTCGCTATCGGACCGGCACCCAAGCCGCGCGGTGTAACACTAAAACCGATCTCCCGGATCATCGACCCCACCTCGGTGCTCTCTCCCGAAC
>WJKG01000425.1 GCA_014729205.1 candidate division GN15 bacterium
CTGTTCGGGTTGGGCGGGCATCGATTGCAGAAGCTGGGGCAGGAGCAATTGGCCGACCCGGAAGACCTGGCGGTGCTGGGTTTTTGGGAAGTGGCTCGTCGGTATTTCTTCTTTCGACAGTTGATGCTGAAGTGTGTGGTCGAGATCCAGCGGCGCCGACCTGACGTCGTGGTGCTGGTGGACTATCCCGGGTTCAACCTCAGGCTGGCATCGCGATTGAAGGGGCTGGGAATTCCGATTGTCTACTATATCGCGCCGCAGGTCTGGGCGTGGGGGCAGGGACGCGTGAGGCAGATGCGCGAGACCATCGATCGGTTGTTGGTGATCCTGCCGTTCGAGCGGCAGTTTTTTACGGAGCATGGTGTAAAGTGTGATTTTGTGGGGCATTATCTGCTCGAGGATATGCCGGACGAGTATATTTCATCGGAAGTTCCGGGTCACGGGCCTCTGGCATTGCTTCCGGGTTCACGTAAGCAGGAGGTAGACCGGATGCTACCGGCGATGCTGGCTGCGGCAGGGTGGATGTACGAGAAGTACCAGATGCGCGCCTCGCTGGCGGCGGTGACCGGCAAGGCGGACTATGAGGCGGCCGTGGCGCAGTACGCCACGGGGCCGGTGGACATCGTTTATGACGATCCTCGCCAGGTGCTTGCGAAGGCGAAGCTGGCGTGTACTGCCTCGGGGACAGCGACACTGGAGACGGGGATAATCGGTCGGCCGATGGTAGTGATGTACAAGACGGGGTGGATTACTTATCAAATAGCGCAACGGTTGGTGACACTGGACACGATCGGGTTGGTGAATCTCGTTCTCGGGCGCAAAGTGGTGCCGGAGTTGATTCAGTCGGCCGCCTCGGTGACGGCAACGACCCGGGAACTGGAACGGTTTGAGAGTGACTCGGCGTACAGACGCGATGTCGTCGAGGAGTTGCATCGGGTGCCGGATCTGCTGGGTGGCCAGGGAGCCTCGGTCCGAGCGGCAGAGCTGATTGCCGAGACGGCGGGTTGGTGATGGTAGGTGCGGTTTACAGGGCGGTGACGCGGTTGTTGTACTGGCTGATTCGACCGTGGATTTCTCTGCGTGACATGGAGGCGATGTGGCGTCAGCGACTCGGGTTCATCCGACGAGAGCGCAGTTGTGATTTGTGGCTGCATACATCATCGGTGGGCGAGGTACGTGTGGTCACCATTCTCGTGGGGCAGTTGCTGAGGCGGCAGCCTTCACTGGAGCTGCATGTGACGGTGATGACACCGGCTGGAATGCGGGTCGCTCGTGGTGAGCTACCCGACGCGGTGAGTGTGTCGTTTCTGCCGATCGATGCTGTGCCGGCGGTCCGTCGCGCGATGGATATGCTGCGGCCGAAGATGTTGATCATTGCGGAGACGGAGATCTGGCCGGTACTGGTGTGGGAGGCCTCGCGACGGGACGTGCCATTGCTACTGGTCAACGGGAGGATGTCCAAGAAGGCATTCGGCCGGTATGCCCGGCTGCGGGGATTATTTACGAGGGTGCTGGCAGAATATGAGCGGTTGTTTGTCAAGTCTGAGGAAGATCTGGAACGGCTGCGTCATTTCGGTGTGGGGGACGACAGGGCTGAAGTGACCGGTGATATGAAGTTCGATGCGCCGTTGTACTACTGTCCGGCGAGTATCCGTGCTGACTGGCGTCGGTTATGCGGTGCCGAAGAGGACAGCTTGATTTTCGTGGCGGGATCTACGCGCACTGGCGAAGAAGAGTTGCTTCTGGAGATGCTGCGCTCGCTGCGAGAGCACTGCCCGCGTTTGATCATGGTAATAGCGCCTCGGCACGTCAAGCGGGCGGAAGAGATAGCGAAGTTGATAGAGCAGAAGGGCATGTCGTTCGACTACCTGACAGACACACCGGCTACCGAACCGCTTGTGCTGGTGAACAAAATGGGTATCTTGAATGACTTGTACGCATCGGGAGACCTGGCTTTTGTTGGCGGGACGCTGGTGGATATCGGTGGACACAACATTCTCGAACCGGTCTGGGCACAGACGCCGGTGCTGTTTGGCCCCTCGGTAGGCAATGTGACCGAGGCTGCAGAGTATATCGAGCAACATGGATACGGCGCAATGGTCGCCGATACTGTCGAACTGGGTCAGCGGGTACGGTCGTTCAGCGCGGGGCATTTGAGTTTCTCAGTGCGCCGCGATGAGGACCTGGCCGATTCGCCGACGACCAGAATAGTCGAGTATACACTGGGGCGATTGAGATGACGTTAGAGCGAACCTGGAAGAAAATACTCAGGCGCAAAGGACTGAGCCTGTGGCATATTCCTGCGATCGGTCTGTGGGCCGCCTCGCTCGTCTATCGCGTGGGGGCTCGTATAAAGGCACCTGCGCCGGATGAGATTGAGCGGGTCGATCTGCCGGTGCTGTCGGTGGGGAATATCACGGTTGGCGGAACGGGGAAGACACCGATGGTCGCCTTGATTGCCTCCCGCCTGATTCGCGATGAGATCCGTGTGGGGATTGTTTCCTCAGGGTGGGGACGCAAGGACACCACCCCATTTGTGGAGGCGGGCTACCGAGTGCCGCATCTGTCGGTGGACCGCACTGGTGACGAAGTAATGTTGTTGGCGGAGTTGCTGCCGGAAGCCTGGTTCTCGGTTCACTCGGTCAAAGCCGAAGCTGCCAGGGCGTTGGCCGCGACGGGTGAGATAGACATGATCATAGTCGACGATGGATTCCAGCATCGGCGGCTCCACCGTGACCTCGATCTCGTGACCTATGACGGCGCGGTGACCAGGAGATTCCTGCACATGTTCCCCTATGGGCTGCTTCGCGAGCCGATACGGTCGCTGAAGCGGGCTGATATTGTTGTTATCACGCGAGCCAATTTTTCCCCTGATCTGAGTGACCTGCGCAAGCGACTGGGGCGGATAAACCCCAATCTGAGTTTGTACCAGGCACAGTTTGGAACGGGGGAGCTGATTGGTCGGTCACGTCGCCTGCCGGAGAAGTATCTCGAGGACAAGTCGGTATTTCTGTTTGCCGGGGTGGGGAATTTCAAGCCGTTGCGTAAGCAGGTGCAGGCGCTTTCGGGAGATCTGGACTATGCGTTGGAATTGTCGGATCATCAGCAATACGACAGCGAGTTACTGGGACGGATCAAGAGAATGGCCGATGAGGCGGATTCCGATGTGATCGTGACGACAGGCAAGGATTGGGTGAAGCTTGGCGACTTTGATTTTGGTCGTGAGATATACTATCTTTCGCAAACGGTGGACCTGGATCCGGGAGAAGAGAAGTTGATCGCACAGATTGTTGATCAGTTACAGCTCGAGAAACGGAGCGACTGATGGAGCGCCACTACGATATACTTGTTATCGGCAGTGGAATCGCCGGTTTGTTCTTTGCCTTGAAGGTATCGGAACAGAATCCGGATGCTTCTATCGCGATAATCACGAAGAAGGGGGAGTCGGACACCAGCACGAACCGGGCCCAGGGTGGTATCGCGGCGGTGCTGGCCGGCACCGATTCTGTTGAAGCCCATGTTGGTGACACAGTGCGGGTTGGGGGTGGTTTATGTAACGAAGAGGTGGTGCTCCAGATAGTGGAGGATGGGCCGCGGGTGATTGACGAGTTGGTCAATTTCGGGGTCAGATTCACCAGGCAGGATGGCGACTACAGTCTCGGCCGCGAGGGTGGTCACTCGCACAAACGAGTGGTCCATGCGGCGGACTTCACCGGGCGGGAGATCGAGAGAGCCTTGATCGTGGCGTGCCGCCAAGCCAAGAACATCGATTTCTATCGCGATCACCTGGCTTTGGATCTCATGACATATCGCAATGGCGACCAGGAATACTGTGCCGGTGCGTTTGTCTTTTCGGAGCGTAAGGGGACGTTCGATGCCTTCTACTCGCCGGTGACGATGCTGGCCTCCGGGGGATTGGGACAGGTGTATTACCACAACACGAATCCGAAGATCGCTACCGGCGACGGTCAGGCGATGGCGTTTCGGGCAGGGGTGTCTGTAGGCAACCTGGAGTTTATCCAGTTTCACCCGACCGCGTTGTATACACCGGGACGCTGGCCGTTCCTGATCAGTGAGGCGGTGCGGGGCGAGGGAGGTCGGCTCAAGAGTGTCGATGGGCGGTATTTCATGGAAGATGCCCATGAGCTGAAAGAGCTGGCGCCGCGGGATGTAGTTGCCCGGGCGATCGACCGCGAGCTCAAGGAAACAGGTGAAGAGTACGTACTGCTGGATGTGCAGCACCTGGGCGCGGACTTCGTCAAGAAGCGCTTCCCGAATATCTACAAGGAGTGTTTACGTCGTGGGTTCGACATGACACAACGCTCGCTGCCGGTGGTTCCGGCGGCGCACTATGCGTGCGGTGGAGTGCTGGCAGACATCTCCGGGCAAACGATCCTTCACGGGCTGTTCGTGGCGGGCGAGGTGGCCATGACCGGGATGCATGGTGCCAACCGGTTGGCGTCGAACTCGCTGCTGGAGGCGGTCGTGATGGCGCGCAAGTCGGCTGACAAAGCAACCGAGTATCTGAGCGATTCGGGCAAACTCGAGTCCGATCATATTGACACGCCGCTGTTCTCATCATTGAAGTACCCGCGAGAAAAGGTGCTGATTGCACATGATCGCAATGAGCTCAATCGCGTGATGTCGGATTTCGTGGGCATTGTGCGCACCGAGGACCGGCTGAAGCTGGCGCTGGAGCGTATTCGTCAAATCAAGGATGGGATCGAGCAGTACTACCTGGCGACCCCGGCGACGTACGACGTCGTGGAATTGCGGAATATGGCGACAGTTGCGGAATTGATTGTCCGCAGTGCACTTTCACGCAAGGAGTCACGGGGTCTGCACTACTTACTGGATTATCCGGAGGCCCGGGAAGAATTCAAACACGACACAATCATCAAAGGGCACCTGGCCGCAGGAGAGGATGATGGCTGACCATCAGGAGCTAATTGTCATAGTCGATTTTGGTTCGCAGTATACGCAATTGATAGCTCGCCGCGTTCGCGAAGCGAAAGTCTATTGCGAGATGGTACCATGCACCGATGACCTGAGCGCCTTTGCCGAGCGCAACGTGAAGGGCTATATTCTCTCAGGCGGGCCGGCCTCGCTGAGCGATCCGCTGGCGCCGCGATGTGATGCGAGCCTGTTTGCACTCGGTAAGCCGATTCTCGGGCTGTGCTACGGTATGCAACTGATGGCGGATTTGCTGGGCGGCGAACTGGTGCCATCATCGAACCGGGAGTACGGCCGGGCGAAGCTGTCGGTGCGCAAGAGCGACGGACTGTTCGACGGATTGCCCGAGGGTAGCCAGGTGTGGATGTCGCATGGGGACTCGATCAAGCACATGCCGCCGGGTTTCGAGCTGATTGGCTCCACCGAATCGCTGGAAGTGGCGGCAATCGCGGATGAGGAACGTCGGCTGTACGGGCTGCAGTTCCATCCCGAGGTGCACCATACGGAGCGTGGCAAGGACATCCTGCACAACTTCCTTTTCGACATCTGCGGTGCCTCGGGAGAGTGGAGTACGGAAGCGTTCGTTGATCTCGCGGTAGGAAAGGTCCGTGAGCAGGTTGGCGATGGCAAGGTAGTACTGGGGATATCCGGTGGTGTGGACTCGACTGTCGCGGCCATGGTCCTGAAAGAGGCTATCGGTGAGAACCTGCACGCGGTGTTTGTCAACAATGGGTTGCTTCGCAAGAATGAGTTCGAGGATGTCACGACGATGCTCGAGTCGCTGCAGATCAATTTGCATCCGGTCGATGCGGCCGATACATTCCTGGCACGACTGGCCGGTGTGACAGATCCGGAAAAGAAACGCAAGGTAATCGGCAACACATTCATAGATGTGTTTGAGGACGAAGCCGAGCGGATTGGGAAGATAGACTTTCTGGCACAGGGAACGCTCTATCCCGACGTGATCGAGTCGGTCAGTTTCAAGGGTCCATCGGTGACAATCAAGTCCCACCACAATGTC
Organism: candidate division GN15 bacterium; assembly: GCA_014729205.1. Classification (GTDB taxonomy): domain Bacteria; phylum Zixibacteria; class MSB-5A5; order GN15; family FEB-12; genus WJKG01. The sequence continues at coordinate 5,975 of WJKG01000425.1, forward strand.
GGTGGCTTAAAAGAGCGCATGAAACTGAAACTGGTCGAGCCGCTGCGAGAGCTATTCAAGGATGAGGTGCGTGCGTTGGGCAAAGTGCTGGGGCTACCGGAGTCGTTTATCGGGCGGCACCCATTCCCCGGGCCGGGACTGGCGGTACGGATACTTGGCGAAGTAACGCACGACCGCTGTAATGTGCTTCGCGAGGTGGACGCGATCTTTATTGATGCTCTGCGCCGGTATGATATCTACGACGACATCTGGCAGGCATTCGCGGTACTTCTGCCGGTAAAGGCAGTCGGTGTCATGGGCGATGAGCGGACGTATGAAAACGTCGTGGCCCTTCGCGCTGTCACCTCGACCGACGCCATGACGGCTGACTGGGCGCGGATTGACCCGGATATCCTGGCTGAGGTGTCGAATCGGATTATCAACAACGTTCGGGGGGTGAACCGCGTCACCTACGATGTTTCATCCAAACCCCCGGCCACAATCGAATGGGAGTGACGTTGTCACTCTTGTGGTAGCGGTGATCTCAGGCAAAGTGGCGGTAGCTGCTCTTCGTCACAAGAAACCCCGCTTCGCGATCCGTTGCTGGCGCTCCACGATTCAGAGGTAGGGCAGAATCCCGTCTTCGGGGTTCTGCCGTCTTCGTCTATTTACCAGGAGCCGACAATGGCAGAACGCCTGCGGCATTCTGCCCTACATTTCCACCGGTAGAGTAAACAGAAACCCCGATCTTAGGTGCCCGATTTGTGCGTGGTGTTGATATGGCGTGTCGATTGGCGGAAGCGTGCTTGGTGTTCCAGTTGGACCACGGGGTGGAGCGATATCGAAAGGGATGACAGGACCCTGAGGGGTCCTGCCTACGGCTGTCACTTCGGGTGAATGCTTCAGCTTGCATCGCGGGCACTTGCTGGTTATCATGGGCGAACGGGGCTTGGAGGGGCTGACAGGCGGAAGAAACTGATCGCATCTGCCAGCAGGCAAACTTCCGGGGCTCGGCCTTGTTTCGCAAGAGAGAGACAGCTGTATCTACCACAGAGGAGGTGGCGTGTGAAGAAGCTGATGCTATTGCTGACAGCGGTCTTAGTAGTTGCTATAGGATGTTCGGAGCAGGCCGAGCAGACGACAGAGATGCCCGCGCATCTGCAGCCGTATGCTGATTATGTGAGGGAGCAGGGAGAGCCGCCAACGGAATATATCGCATCGAAGTTCGAGACCCATGATGTCGTATGGTTGGGGGAGAGCCATCGCATCAAGCATGATCCATTGCTCATCCAGGAGCTGGTACCGGTGGTCTATAAGCAGGGTGTTCGCGGGTTGGCGACGGAGTTCGCCCGCAAGGAAGACCAGCCGCTGATTGACAGCTTGCTGCGGATGGAGGAGTATGATGAGAGTCTTGCCAAAGAGGTAACCTTCCGTCAATTCGTCCATTGGCGTTACCAGGAGTATGTTGACATATACAAGGCGATATGGGAGTTCAACCGGAGTCTCCCGGATACCGCAGAGCCGTTCTGGGTGTACGGTTTGAACTGCTCGCCGGACTGGTCACTGGTAGAGACGGCGGAAGACCGTAGCAACCGAGAGGTAATGCTCGAGGTGTGGGGAGGCTGTGGCGAAGAGGACTGGGCGGAGGTGATACTCGAACAGGTGGAACAGGGGGACAAGCTATTGGCTTACAGCGGGATTCATCATGCCTTTACGAAGTACTTACAGCCAAGGGTAAAGCCGGAGGGGGATTCGGTAGAGTTTGTCGAGTTCGTTCAGGATCGGGCGGCGCGCTTCGTGTATGAGGCGATCGGTGACCGCGTGATGACCGTCTTCTTACATGCGCCGTGGTACGGTCCGGGTGGATATGAGGACTGGCCCTATCCGCCGGCGGCTGGTAAGGTGGATTCGGTAATGGGACTGCTGGGCGCGGAGCACTACCCGGTTGGTTTCGATGTCGATACCGGTCCCTTCAGCGAGCTTCGCGTACCGCACACGTTGTATGCCAAGGGATACGAGGATTTCACTCTGGGGCAATACTGCGATGGGTATATCTTCCAACGGCCGTTTGCGGAGTATGAGGCGGTAACGCCGATTGCGGATTTCATCAACGAGAAGAACCTGGACCACGCCCGACGACAAACGGTGAATCCGCGATACAGGGATTTCACGGTGGAAGAGTCCTACGAGGATGCGATCACGGACCTTCGCAAACAGCAGGAGCATTGGCGGCGATTGTATGATTGACGATCGAGGGACCCTGCGTATCATCTGTGACGTTACATGCATGAGTGCTGATCGATAATCTGTCGGCTATGAGGTTGCTGAGAATGATAATCTGGGTCGTGGGAGCAATCGTAGTTCTGGTTCTGGTGGTGATGGCCTATTTCTGGCTGATCCAGGACCGGATGGTCTTCGCGCCCAGTTCCGATTACACGGTGACGCCGGATGAGGTGGGTCTGGTGTGGGAGTCGGTCACGCTCCGACACGAGGATGGGCCGAGCATCGTGGCCTGGTACTTTCCGGTGGGTCAACCCCTGGCCAGGAATCAACCGGAACCCGACAGCCCCACAGTGTTGTTCTTTCACGGCAACGCCGGCAACAACTCGCACCGTCTGGAAACAGTGGAGTTCCTGCTGGGCCTGGGCGCGAGTGTCCTGGTGGTAGACTATCGTGGCTATGGTCAGTCCGAGGGCTCACCGAGTGAAAAGGGAGTGTATGC
>WJKG01000426.1 GCA_014729205.1 candidate division GN15 bacterium
AACCTGCGCGCTATTGCGCGCTCGGTCGCTGGCCGCTATAACCCTGAGGAAATCTACTCGACGAAGAGGGAAGAGGTGGCCGCAGCGCTGTACGATGAACTGCGAGAGGAGCTGAATGGGAAGCATATCTTTATAGACAATGTCCTCATTCGAGATGTGCTCATACCGCCGAAGATCTCCGAGGCGATCAACTTCAAACTGACCGCTGCTCAAGAAGCCGAGAAGATGGAGTTTACCATCGAAAAAGAACGTCGAGAGGCGGAACGTAAGCGGATTGAGGCTCAGGGTATTGCTGACTTCCAGCAGATCGTCTCTGCCGGCATCACCGAATCCCTGCTCAAATGGAAGGGAATCGAGGCAACCATGAAAATTGCCGAATCCAACAATGCCAAAATCGTCATTGTCGGTAACGATGCCGGCTCCCTGCCTATCATTCTCAGCGGCGAGAACCAGTGATCAACTTCTGAGCAGACAAGACCCTTGATAATGGATAAAGGCGGTCAATATGGCCGCCTTTATCCGGTGTTGCTCTATCCGTTCAACCTATCTCGTATCCGCAAATCGACTTAACACAGCCCAACCGCTGTCTCGGCGGGGCATCACCCCGGCGCAAGAATTGTGTTAACTGACGGAGGTCCCGTTTTTTGTTGACACCGCCCTGCAGCTGGTCCCGCAACCCCTCTGGCAATTATTCTCACAATATGTGATCCTGCTTTCATATTATCGACCGTGCAGTGCATCTTCGTTCGAGAAGCCCTCGTAAGTTATTGATATACAGTCTATTGTAAGTTGGCCCAAATCTTGCAGCACCTGGCGTGAACGTGGCTTATTGCCTTGACTTTCAAGTTGCCAGAGGTATATTGAAATGGTTGAAAATGCGCCTTGGTTTGCTCACAGAGTTTACTGCACTCTACTGCTAAACAGGCAGCTTACATTGAAATTGAATGATACTGTATATGAGGGTCACTGTGGCCCTTTTGCTATGTATAGCTACACCAACGGTGTAGCGCACTAAGGGGTGTGAAGTTTGCCGAACGGCAAATCCATCTTGGAGGAAAGATGAAGAAATCCGGTTTTGCACGAATCAGCCTGCTGTTGTTGTTTGCATCTATGCTTATCTGCGGTGCCGCCTTGGCGGCCGGCAGTCCGGACAACAACGCCGATCGCCTCTCTGGAAGAGGCGAGAGTTCCGCTGATTCCGATGAGTGGCAGAAGACGCCACCGTATGAGGTTGACTCCTTTTACATATGTCTGGGGGAGACGATTGTCGATACAACCGTCATCACCAGCGATTCCGCTCAGGATCCTGCGCTCCAGCTTGCGATCCTCGACGGCATCGGCGACCTGACGGTGGAGCGTCCCGGCGATATGCTCGGGATCTATTCGTTTACGCCTGATACCGCGGGGACATACTACGTTACCCTGGAACTGACCTACGGCGGTGAATACGTCACGGCGTACTACTACCAGCTCGAAGTCTTCCTGGACCCCCCGCCGAACATTGAGGATCAGTACTTCACGGCCACCATCTGCCAGCTCCCGACAGAACGGACCCTGCAGATTGCCGCCAATGATCCCAATGGTGGTGAGATGACATTTGCGCTGCTTTCTGGCGATGGTACTATCGATGCTTCCTCCGGCATCCTGACCTATACCGCCAACGAAGTCGGCCTGCACTCATTCATGGTCGAGGTTTCCGACCTTTGCGGTGCCGACACCGCCATGATCTACGACGATCTGACCCTGAATGACCAGCCCGTCTGGGACGGCTTCGACTCCACTGTTATTCTCTGCGAACCGGATTCAGTTTGTTTCGATATAATCGCTTCCGATCCCGAGGGTGACTCCATCTACATCTCCATGTGGGAGGGACCCGGGAACCTGGAGCAGTTGACCGATAGCTCAGGACGGGTTTGTTTCCTTCCGGACGATGTTGATTCTGCGACCTACACCTTTGTGTTCTGTCTCATAGATGACTGCGTGCCGAGCGATGGCGATCTGTCGGTGCCGCCCTGCGAGACCGACACCGTCAATATCACCGTACTCATCAACCGTCCACCGATCTTCGCCACTTGCCCCGAGGCCGTCTCGGTCGGGTGCATGACCGGCGATACCTGCCTGACTTTCGAGGTCTTCGACCCCGATAATGAACCGTTGACTCTGTCGGTGATTGACTTCCCGACCGACTACACCCTCGATGGATACACGGTCTGCTTCAATGCCTCTGGTATCACCGAGGCAGTCCTGGCGGTTGAGATCGCCGACGAATGCGGCCGTGCCGACACCTGTGAAGTGCTCATAACCGGCGATGGTGGCACGCCACCGTTTATCGATATGCCCGACTCTACGATGTATCTCTGTGGACCGGTGGAAGTGTGTCTGCCCGTTGAAATCACGGACCCCGACGGTGACCTGGATTCCTCGACGATCGAAGTCCAGGGTGGCACCTGGGATCCGGACTCCGGTACCGTCTGCTTCATTCCCTACGATGGCGGCGAGTACCAGATCATCGTCAGTGCTTCGGACATGTGCGGCGGGTACACAGTTGATACTGCTACCGTCACCATTATGACCGATCAGGATATTGAGCTCATCTGCCCGCCGGATACCACCATATTCTGCTGTGAGCTGGACACCTTCTGTTTCCCGATCTATGGTATCCCGGAAGGTATCGAGCCCACCGTTACCGGTGTCAACACCTGGTACAACGCCGAGGACAGCACTATTTGCTTCTATGCAGAGTGTGCTACCGACAACCGGATTACAGTGAGTTTCTCTACTGAATGTAACGACTATTTCTGCGAATTCAACGCCAAGCTGGTTTGTAACAAACCGCCCATCGTGGTCCTGCCGCCATATGACACGCTCTCGACCTGTGAAAGCGAAGAAATCTGTGTACCGGTGGCCATTGCAGATGTAAATCAGAATCTTGACCCGGATTCGATTGTCGTAACGGACGGGTATGTCTTCGATCCTCTGTACAGCCAGGTCTGTTTCACGGCCGAAGAGCCCGGACTCTATGGCTTTGCGGTCGAGGCTTTCGACGAGTGCGGCGCCAGTGATCGCGACAGCATTGAAATACTCGTCCAGCCTAACAGCCCGCCAACCATCACGCACCTGCTCGAGGATACGCTCTATAGCCAGTGTGCGCCGGAAGAAATCTGTGTCGGTATCGACGCGGGTGATGTCGATGGGAATCTCGAGCAGATTATCACCAACATTGGTACCTACAACGAAGCTACCGATTCCATCTGCTTCCTGCCTGATACCGCGGGTCGCTATTGCTTCGAGGTTACCGCCATTGACGATTGCGGTGCCCTTGATACCACCAACTTCTGCCTGGTTGTCGAACTCGGCAACTACGTCAGCATCCATTGCCCCGAAGGGCCCATTGATACAAGCATCTGTGAGCCGGGTCCTGTACCTGTCTCGGTGCCCATTACAGGGGTTGTCGATAGTGTTGTCACCGCCGGCGATGCCGTGTGGGCCGATGATGTCCTGACCTTTGATGTCCTTGAATCGGGCGTCTATGTCGACACTGTCTACGGCTACGCCGAGTGCAATACCGAAATGTGCATTGTCACTCTCAACGTGACCATACCGGAACCGGTGGCCATTGAATGTCCGCCGGCCGATACGGTGCTCGCCTGCGAGGAAATCACCCTGGCTTATGCCTTTTCTGTCAGCGGCCCGTATGAGTCCGTGACAGCCACCTCGCCCGAGGGTGCCACTATCCAGAACGACAGCGTGTACTTCACGGCCAGTGAGCCTGGCACGTATACCATAAGCCTCACGGCCACCGGCCTGTGCAGCGAGGCGACCTGCAGCACCGATATTCTGGTCGACTTCAATTCCGATCCGGTTGTCGTTGCCCCGCCGGATACCAGCCTTGAAGCCTGTGAGCTTCCCGAAATCTGTCTGCCGATTGATACGAGCGATGTCGACGGTAATCTCGTCGAGGTCACCGCCAGTGCCGGTCAGATCACCGATACGCTGTGGTGCTACACGCCGGCCGAGTTTGGTGTGGATACAATCATTTTCACCGCTATCGACGAGTGCGGTGCCATTGGACTCGATACCACAATCGTGACGCTTACCCTTGGTGGCTCGGCGCTGATTAATGAGATTCCGGATCAGGAAATCGATACTTGCAGTCCTGGCACCGTCTGTGTGTATCATAATGGCTTCAGCCCTGCCTCGGCAGAGATCTCGGTCCATCCAATCGGCACCTATGACGCCGAGAACGAACGATTCTGCTTCGATATTGAGAATAGCGATACGACCCAGATCAGAGTCATCGCCGATGCGGCCTGTGGTTCGGACACGATTTTCTTCGATCTCCGTGTCCGTATCGGCGAGCCGCCGGTGCTGACCTGTCCGGATCCGATCGACACCCTGATGTGCCTGGTTCAGCCGACCGAACTCTGCTGGGATATCGAACTGACCGGCACCGATGCTCAGGTCGACTCCGTCAGTCACGGCGGTACCTATAACGAGGGCACCGTCTGTATCCCCGTCAGCGAGCCCGGTGAAAGAGACGTCACCGTCTGGGCCAGCGGTTTCTGCGGTGAGACCAGTTGCGTCGTAAGTGTCAACGTCCGCGAAGACACCGCCCCGGAACTCGATCTGCCCGTAGAGAATCTGTCACATACCCTGTGTCTGGACGACTCGCTCGAGATATGCTACGATATCAAGTTCCGTGACTTGGAAAGCACGCCCATCATCGAACAGACCTGCGGCATTCAGGGCGCCTTCCAGCAGATAGACGACACCTCAGGTCAGGTCTGCTTCATTCCCGACTACTACGGGACCTATGAGTTCTGTTTCCGCGTCATGGACGGCTGTGACACGGTTACCGAGTCCTTCTGGGTTGAAATCAATGAAGATGAAGACTGCGAACTCTGCTCCCGCATCTGGCTTGACTCTGACACTTGTACGGTGGTCGGTGTTACCAAGGAAGTCGACATCAAGATCGAGACTTTCGAGGAAATCGGCGGCTTCAAGCTGCTCATGCTCTTCGATGGTTCATTGATGACGCTACCGTCGCCGGTGGAAAGGGGCCCCGCGCTCGATGAATGGGAGTACTTCACCACCACGTATACCAGCCCCGGTTGTGGCAGCAACTGTCCTCCCGGCCTGGTTGGTGTGATCGGTATCGCCGACATCAACAACGGTGCCGATCATCCGGACTCCGCTGCATATACTCCGGAGGGCATCCTGGGCACGATGTCGTTCCAGCTCTCTACCTATCAGCCGGATTTCGGTACCTACCTGCCAATTGACTTCATCTGGTACGACTGCGGCGACAACGCTCTGTCCTCCAGATCGGGCGATGACCTTTATCTCGACCTGTACGTCCTCAATCCGGAGATGGACACGCTGTGGAACGAGGCCGATGATGTGAACTATCCCGAGTCTGCTCGTCCGCCATTCCCGGGTACCAAGTACGGCGCGCCTGATGATCCCTGCATGCAGGGTGACAAGGTGACCCCGATTCGTTGCCTGGAGTTCATCAACGGTGGTATTTGTGTCAAGGATCCGGATTCGATTGACGATCGCGGTGACTTGAACCTCAATAATGTGGCGTATGAAATCGCCGATGCCGTGCTCTACAGCAATTACTTCGTCTATGGCATGCGCGTCTTCGTGATCAACATGGCCGGCCAGATTGCTGCCTCCGATGTCAACGCCGACGGGCTTACCCTGACAGTCGCTGACCTGGTCCTGCTTATCCGTATCATCACCGGCGAGGCCGACCCGGTGTCCGGCAAGATCGTGCCGATCGAGGAGCCTATGAAGTTGACTACCCAGCAGGCAGGCAACATCACGAGGATCAACTCCTCATCGTCCGATAACATCGGCGGTGTACATGTGATGTTCGATCTGAAGGGTGCGATCTCCGTCGATGATGTCCGCCTGGGTGCCGACGCGGTCAATATGGATCTGAGTTGGGCGGTCGAGAATAACAAGCTGCGGGTGCTGGTCCACGATATGGAATCACAGCGCATTGCTGCCGGTCAGAACAGCCTGCTTGAAATCGTCACCAGTGGCGAGGGCAGCATGGAACTGGTCGAGGCCGATGCCGCCGACTACAATGGTCGCCCGTATGAAGTGCTTGCCAAGCCGGCCGAACTACCGTCGACCTGGTCGCTTGACCAGAACTACCCGAACCCATTCAACCCGACCACGTCCATCAGCTTCTCGCTGGCCGACCAAGCCGACTGGCGCCTGACCATATACAATATCAATGGCGCGGTCGTCCGTGAGTTCACCGGTAGCAATTCCGCCGGTACGGTGACGCTTGAATGGGATGGTCGGACCGCTAATGGACAGACGGCCGCCTCGGGCGTGTACCTGTACCGCCTGGAAGCCGCTGACTTCCACGCCACTAAAAAGATGATGCTTCTGAAGTAATCATAGATTTCCCCCCACCCCTTAAGGCGCCTGATAGTGCTTCGGCACAAGTCGGGCGCCTTTTTTTTGTCGCCAGATCAGTTCTGCCCTGATAGGCCTGCAACTTGGAACTTAGCCTGCTCTGCAGCGAGAGTACTGTAGCTGCAGTGACTGCGCGGCACCCGCCTGAAACGACCCGGCCAGCCCGCTCCCCCAAACCACTCTTACTTGTGATACTCCGTATTGTGCAGAATAGAAAACCCGCGATAGAGCTGCTCGAGCAATACCAACCGCACAAGTTGGTGAGAAAACGTCAACGGCGACAAGGACAGTTCCATCTGTGCCTCCCGCTCAATCTGAGAATCGAGCCCGTAGGCCCCGCCGATGATAAACGTGAGCTCACCTCCAAAATGCGTCAGCCATTTCTGTAGCTGGCGTGAGAAACCGATACTGTCGAGCTTCTTACCGCGATCAGTCAGAGCGATATAAGCTCGACCACGTAGTGCTCGTACCAGATCGTCTGCCTCGCGTGCTTTGATTTGATCGGGGGAGAGGGAGTGTGAGATAGCCCCGGGTTTGACAAACTGCCACTGAACTTCAGCCCAACGACTCAGCAGCTTCTCGAAATGGGCGCACCCATCGGACACCCATGCGTCTTTGTCTTTGCCTACGGCAATGACTCTAATCGTCAGCACATGGAATCACCTTGACGAGCATTTCTCGCTGACGCGGTCCGTCGAATTCGCAGAAGTAGATCCCCTGCCAGCGACCCAGTACCAGCCGACCATCTTCGATCAGCACTATCTCCGAGGCCCCCACCAAACTCGACTTGATGTGCGAGTCGGAATTGCCCTCGCCGTGATGGTACCCCTCATCTTTAGGAATCTCTTTGTTTAGCTTATGCAGAATATCGCGCGTCACATCGGGATCGGCGTTCTCGTTGATTGTCACCGCCGCCGTGGTGTGTGCCGCGAAACAGATAACGATCCCTGATTTCACACCGCTGTCGGCCACTTCCTTCCGCACCTGAGAAGTGACATCGATCATCTGCTCGCGGCGATCCGTCTTGACTGTTACTGTTCTCATTTCACCAGTGCCTCCGCGAACGTGGCTGCATCGAACCTCTGCAGATCTTCCACCTTCTCTCCCAGACCGATGAAGTCCACCTGCGTGCCCAGCTCCTGGGCCACGGCAATCATCACGCCGCCTTTCGCGGTACCATCGAGCTTGGTGACGATGATACCATCGCATCCAACTGCATCGGTGAACACCTTCACCTGGGAGATCGCGTTCTGCCCCGTGGAACCGTCGATTATCAGCTTCGTGTACACCGGCGCCTGGGGGTTCGCCTTCTGGACTACGCGCCGAATCTTCTTGAGCTCCTCCATCAGGTTCGCCTTGGTGTGCAACCGCCCGGCAGTGTCTACCAGCAGAATGTCCACACCGCGTGCTGTTGCCGCCTGGGTAGCATCGAACGCCACCGACGCCGGATCGGCACCCTCTTGCGAACGGATGATGTCAACTTTTGCGCGCTCGGCCCATATAACCACCTGGTCCACGGCCGCCGCCCGGAACGTATCACAGGCGGCAATCATCGCCTTCTTCTGCTCCTGGGTGGAGAAGTATGTTGCCAGCTTCCCGATTGTGGTCGTTTTTCCGACGCCGTTTACGCCCACGATCAACCAGACAACTGGTTTGTGGTCACCGGGCTTGAAGAGGGGATGCTCGTCCTGGACCAGAATCTCGGTGATCTCCTGCTTGAGCAACTCGATGACCTCTTCGCCGTCGGAAAGGCGTTGTTCGCGCGCCTTTTCTTTAACCGTATCAATGATCCTCATAGTGGCGCTGAAGCCGACATCAGCCTCGATTAGAATCTCCTCGATCTCCTCGAGCAGTTCGTCGTCAATCTTCCGCCGCGAGACTACATGCGAGATCTTGCCGAAGATGTTGTCCTTGGTCTTGGTCAAGGACTCCGTGAGTTTCTTAAATGAGTTAAACATGCTGCCTGACCTGGGATGGTTACTGTGAGGGGTCGTCGTCGGATTCGCGGCCTACCCCGACATCGCTGTTCATTCGCTCGGCGACACTGTCCGGGACTAAGGAGTGGCGTTCATCGATGTCATCATCTGCCGCTGCTTCGGATGCTGGCTCAGTTGCGTCTTCCTCGGACGGTTCCTCGGCAGACGACTGCTCTGACTCCGAGGGGTGGTCACCGTTATCCGATCCCGCGGCCATTGCCGAGGTCTCATCGAGCAGCCGCGAGGGATCACGGTCCAATTCGTCCTCCTCGGCCTGGTTGAAGCGCACCGCCACCAGTTGAGAGATACCGGGCTGCTCCATCGTCACACCGTACAGGTTGTCTGCAGCCTCCATAGTGATCTTGTTATGTGTGATGATAATGAATTGCGTCTGCGCCGAAAACGTCCGCAGAATGCGCAGGAAACGACGGCAATTGGCATCATCAAGGGGAGCATCGATCTCATCGAGAATGCAGAACGGAGAGGGTTTAACCAGGTACAGCGAGAACAGAAGCGCGATCGCCGTCAGGGCGCGTTCACCACCCGACATCATCGTGATCGAAAGCACTTTCTTACCCCGTGGACGCGCGAAAATATCAATCGCCGACTCAAGCGGATCATCGGGATCGACCAGGCGGATGTCGGCCTCGCCGCCACTGAAAAGCTCAATGAACAGCTTTTTGAAGTTCGCTCGTGCTTTCTCGAATGTCTCCGTGAACAATACGCGAGCGGTATGATTGATTTTGTTGATTGTCGATTTCAAATCGTCCTTCGCTGTGCGCAAATCCTCAAGCTGCTCGCGAAGGAACTTCTCGCGCTCTGATGCCTCCTCGTACTCCTCCAGCGCCAGCAGGTTGACCGCTCCGAACGATTTGAGCTTCTCCTTCTGTTCGCTCAGGTGTACGCGAGCCTGCTCGTCGGTTATGGTATCATCCGGTCGGTTTACCGCGATTGTTGCGATATCCAAACCGTATTCATCGCGCACCCGCTCGGCCACGCTGTTGGCCTCGGAGGCCAGGGTTGTCAGTTTGATCTCCAGCTCATGCCGCTGCTGACCAACCTCCTCGCGCATCGAGCGCACACTCTTGAGCTCAGCCTCGGCCGCATCCACCTGCTCCATCACTTCAGCTTGCTGTTCGCGCAAC
>WJKG01000041.1 GCA_014729205.1 candidate division GN15 bacterium
CGCCACAGCTGCTCGGTTCCGATGAGCGTCTCGAATCCTGCCCGAAATGAGATGGGGGTGTGCCAGTGTGTCTTGCCGAGCAAACAGGTCTGATATCCCGCGGCGGTGATCACGCTGCCGAGAAAGCTCTCCCTCGGCCGGTCCACACGATAGGAGTCTCGGTAGGAGGGACATCCGTTACTTCGCGCGTCGCGGCCGGTGATTATCGCGGTGCGGGCGGGAACGCAGACCGGGCAGTTGCTGTAGGCGTTGGGAAACCGCACCCCCGCGTATGACAGTCGGTCTAGGTGGGGCGTGCGGATGCACGAATGGCCGGCCGACCCCAAGCAGTCGCCACGGTGCTGGTCCGAGGTAATCAGCAGGATGTTCGGGTGGTCGGTTGCCATGGTGCCCTCTCAATAGGTGCAGCGCGGGAACGTCTCCCGCGCTGCAGCGCCTTAGTTCTGGCTCGCCTCGTAGTTTTCTTGGATCTCTTCGAGCATCTCGCGCCCGCCGGCGTCGAGCCACTCTTCCCGGAAATCGGCTAAGGCAGATAGGTCTTCCTGGCCGGTGATCACTCGGGTCGTGAAGTCGTTCTGCAACTGATTCAGCGTCCGCGCATACTCGGTCTGAACTGGTCCTGTCGTCAGGAAGTCCAGCGGGTTGTATCGACCGCGGGGTCGTCCATCCTGAAACGCAAGGAAGACCTCCCAGGTGTCGGGGTGCTCGGATTCGATTGCCAGGTTCTGCAGCTCCACCATCTCCTCGATGGGTGTCTGGATCACGTACCACCATGCGTTTCGTCGCTCGACGGTTGAGTTCTCGATAATGGGGGTGCGGCGGTTGCCGTCCCATTCCCAATGTACGCCTTCATCTCCGATAAACACCTTTCGGAACCCTTCGACCGACGCGTGGGCGTTCAGGAATTTTATCGAGTCCTCAGGTGAGGCGGCTGTTCGCGGGACCGCAACAACTCGGCTGATACCGGTACCCTTTGTGACCGCCCATTCGCCCCGTTCATCTTCCAGGCCGACGATGTAGTCCCATTCGGCCTCGGGCATGTTGTCGCGGACAGCTTGCAGCATCTGCCAGTCCCACCACTGCATGTCCATAAAGAACGCCCGGCCACTGATGAACTTCTCACGCTTGATGTCACGAGTATTGGACGGCGCCTCGGCATCGATCAACCCAGCTTCGTAGAGAGTGGTCATGTACTCGAGCCAATCTTCGAATCTCGGCATGAACAGATCGGGGGTCACCTCTCCGTCGAGCACCTGCCAACCGGTAAGGTTGAAGGATGCCCGGATGGGATGGTAGTTGAAGCCCTGGCCGGTCAACGGAATCATGTCCGTTTGGTCCTGCACCGTCTGAAGCGCCTGGGTGAACTCGATCAGGGTTTCGGGCTCTTCGAATCCCGCTTGGTCCATCAGGTCTTTTCGGTAGATGATGCCCTGGTTGACGACTTCGGTATTGCGGATGATGGGGATTCCATAGATTCGACCATCTATCGTCGTTGTACCGATGTAGCGAGGATCCGCGTCGTAGGCGGTGATGATGTTGGGTCCATGCTCTTCAATGAGATCGGTGAGATCGACGAGCCCGCCTTGACGCGCCAACTGTTGGAGCACGTCTTGGTAGGTGTACAGAATGTCCCAGCGGTTTCCCGACGCAATTTCCAAGAGAAACTTCTGTCGTCCCGCGTCTCCCTGGGGAACCATAACATACTCCAGGTCGTAGCCGCCTACCTCTTCCATAACAGGAAGCAGGGGATCGTCCATGGGGTCGAAGTTCCACGGATGTGCGAGTATCCGCAGCGTCATCTGCTCTTCCGCCGCCTGTTCACCGGTTCCCGCGGCGAAGGCTAAAGAGCCCACCATACAGAGGGCAATGAGTCCTACTAGTGTGCGTCGCATAGTCACTCCTTTTCGAAAAATCTACTCAATCCGGGTCAACGCCCGGCTGATTCACTGTCTTGACGTCGCCGCCGGCCAGCGTAGGTTCGGCCGGCTACCCCTTTACCGATCCTACGACCAGTCCCTTGGCGAAGTACTTCTGCAGGAAGGGGTATACGATCGCGATCGGCACTACGGACACGAGCACCGATGCGGCGCGGATGCTCGGCAGCGGTGCCCGCAAGAGCTGGTCTGTGGCAGTCTCCAACTGCCGTTGGTCCGCCTGTTCGAGCTCGGTTACCAGCTCGAACAGGTAGAGCTGGAGGGGCTTTAAGTTCGGCGTGGTAATGTAGAGCCGCGCTAAGAAGTAGGAGTTCCAGTAGCTGATTGCATAAAACAGAGATATGGTCGCCACCACCGGCAAGGAGATCGGCAGGATGATCCGGAACAGAACTCGAGTGTTCGTCGCGCCGTCGATTCGCGCGGCGTCGATGAGGTCTTCAGGAATTCCCTCGAAGTAGTTCTTCATGAGGAGCATAAAGAACACCAACAACAGGGGCGGCAGGATAAGCGCCCAAAGGGTGTCAGCAAGCCGGAGCTCTCGCACGAGGAGGTAGCTGGGAACGAGACCGGGGTCAAACAGCCAGGCGAAAATAAAGACCATTATCAGAATCTTACGACCCGGAAGGCGAACGTTGGAGAGCGGAAATGCCGTCATCGCCGTAACCGTGACGCTCATCAGAGTTCCCACGATTGTCACGATGAGGCTGATCTTTATCGAGTTCACGAAGATCGGTCGGCGCGTGAAGATGTAGACGAA
>WJKG01000427.1 GCA_014729205.1 candidate division GN15 bacterium
ACCGCCATATCAACCTCCTCCACATGCCAGTACTTACTTACCAGCCCGCGTGTAAATCGCTTTACCCGATGTCCACCAGTTCTCGCCGCCGTCCATGGACATATCGTAGTACCACTCGTACTTGTCATCATTGATCCGCACAGTAGTAATACGGGCATCGTAGGCCATGCCGCCATAGACCTCATGACCGGTCATCACCGAGCTGTCACCATGCATGTGGCCAGTGTAGAGGACCTGCCGGGCAGCCATGTTGTCAATCCACGAGCTCTGCCATTCCTTCTTGTCCCGATCATAGCTCATCACACCGTGGCCCAGAAACGGCATACCCATAGCCTCACCCGTGTAGTCGAACTGCATCGCACACCCATCGAGTATGGACGTATAGGTACAGCTCCCCTTGGACTCGGTCCACTCAGTCTGATTGGGATCCCACCGCGACTGCATCGCTACATCCCAGTCACCCTCGATCCACATCAGCTCCTTCATCTCCTCGGGCTGTCCCATGTCCGGCATACCCTGCGCCCCACCTTGCTGGTGATCATCGGCGGCCACTCCCACGGCCAGCACCATCACAAAAAACAGCGTCGTCAAGAACTTCATGGGTCATTTCTCCTTGCGTAATCGATTGCCACCCGGCACCGTTGCCGGGGGGCGGTTGTATGGCAGTCTACTTCTCTTCCTTGACTCGCGTATAGGTCGTCTCAACCATCTTGAACTCTCCCAACCCCTTGGTCATCACTTCATCCGTGAAGTACAACTCCTCTACAAATGTGTCCTCGTCCACGAACGTCAGCTTGAAGTAGTACTCCTGCGTGAAATCCATGATCGGGTCATACTCTTCACCGTACAACCGAATGGACTTGCTCTCTTCATCGTACTGCCCGGCGGCGGTTATGTAGTACGTGCCCCAAGTGTCAAATGCCACCAGCGTGTACTCTTCCATCATCCGATCATAGCCGAACATCACCATGCTCTTGGCTTCCATCTGTGGTGTACTGGCCCTGCCCCGGCTCTGCAGGAAACGTCCTTCCAGCACCATTTCATTGTGACACGTACCCTCAACATTCGTCGGGTCGTCCCCGGGCTGCATCCGGAACGTGGTTACACTGGTCCACTCGCCGACCAGCTTGGCCAGATGCTCATGTTCCGGTCCCGGCTGGGCCATAGCCATGTACTTGGCCATCAATTCCGGCGTCATTTCCCTGTCTTCTTCCTGCGCTGTCACCAAACCTGCGCCGATCCACAATACGGCGCACAACACCATAATCGTCAGTCTCATAGCTCGCATGCCTCCATTTCTTAGCTGTATTGTCGTATACTGGTCGTGTTATCCTCGCGTCTGCCCTGCGTTTGGCCCGGTCTGCTAAATATTACTTCATGAGTATACGATATCCATTTTTTGCAGGCAATCACATTCTGCACGGGATTGGCTGTGTCGTCGCCAGCTCCGGCTGCTCACCAATCGGTTCCATAAGGCAAAGTCTTGCTTGACCTTTGCTCCGTGGCGCGCTTATCATTAGTAAACTCAGGGGTTTATAACATAGCGGGAGAGCCAGATACGTGAAGACACAGACTTTTTTCAGTACCAGGATGAAAACCTGCCTGCAATTCTTCGTAGTGATTTCTATGATCACCGCAACCGCGCCAATGACCATCGCCAACGAAACCGCCGAGAACACGGTCGAAATATCCGAGGATAGCGACGTGAACCAGCCAGCCAACTATTTCGTCAAGCTTCTCGGCACGCGCGATGACTGGCCGAACAACATGACCCAAACCGAACAGCAGGTCATGGAAGACCATTTCGCCTATCTTGACCGACTCACCCGCCAGGGCAAAGTTCTGCTCGCCGGGCCGAACTTCGATCCCGTCTTCGGCATGGTAATCCTCAAGGCCGATACTGAATCAGAGGCCC
Source organism: candidate division GN15 bacterium (assembly GCA_014729205.1). Taxonomy (GTDB): domain Bacteria; phylum Zixibacteria; class MSB-5A5; order GN15; family FEB-12; genus WJKG01. Next base: position 1,916 of record WJKG01000427.1, read on the forward strand.
GCGAGATCATGGACGCCGACCCCTCGGTCCTCGCCGGCGTACACACCTACGAAATGCACCCCATGCATGTCTCGCTGCTCGCCAGGCAGGACGATGCCAACCGCTATGTCGCCCGACCCTCCAAGCGAATCCTCACCAAAGAAGTAATCGTCAACTGCTCGCTTGACAAAGCCTGGCATGCCTGGACGACATCCGATGGTATCACCAACTTCTTCGTCCCCGAAGCAATCGTCCAGCTGCGCCCTTGCGGCAAATATGAACTGGTCATCGTGCCCACCAGCCCCGAAGGACAGCGCGGCTCCGAGGATTGCCGCGTCCTGAGCTTCCTCCCTGAATCCATGCTGTCCTTCGAATGGAGCGCCCCGCCACAATTCGGCGAACTGCGCGACAAACGCACTATCGTCGTGCTCACGTTCGATGAGTTCGGACCCGGACAGATACGCGTGACGCTCAACCAGCACGGATGGGGCCGAGGCGAAGAATGGGACCGGCTCTACGACTACTTCGACCGAGCCTGGTCCTCAGTCCTGTCTGCATTCAAGAAGTACGCCGAAAGCGATGAGAATTAAGCAAACTTACATAGACGTATACATGAGGTAACCGCCATGCTCGTAACCACCACGCCGAACATCGAGGGACATCACATTACCGACTACTACGGTCTCGTCTCCGGCGAGGCCATACTCGGAGCCAACATCTTCAAGGACTTCTTCGCCGGTATCCGCGATATCGTCGGCGGCCGCTCGGCCGCGTACGAAGGTGAGTTGCGTAAAGCCAAACAAACCGCCGTCGCCGAGATGTGCGCCAACGCTTCCGCAATGGGTGCCAACGCCGTGATCGCCGTCGATCTCGACTACGAATCAATCGGCAGTGGCAGCGGCAACATGCTCATGGTCACTGCCTCCGGAACCGCTGTTCGGTACGAAGAGTAGACTGTTAGGATAACGTTAAAAACAGGGCCAATTGGCCCATGTTCACGGGATTCTGCTTGTGACAGTAACGTCTTAACATTACCATGGACTACCGACATCAGCTTCGGTGTCAGTAACGTAACGGGTGAAAGCAACGTGATAGCAGCAAAAGACCTTCGAAAATCGTACGGCGACATCAAAGCCGTCGATGGTATCTCATTTGAGATACCCAAGGGTGAAGTCTTCGGTCTGCTCGGCCCCAACGGCGCCGGAAAGACCACCACCATCATGATGCTCGTCGGCGCCCTCAAACCCGACTCCGGCGAGGTCTCTATTGCCGGCGAAAACGACCCCACCCGTCCCGATGTTCGCAAACGCATCGGCACCACACCTCAGGCACTGGCCATTTACGAGGACCTCACGGCAGAGGAAAACATCCGCTTCTTTGGCAAACTCTTCGGGCTCTCCGGCAAGAAACTCAAGGAACGCACCGAGTTCGTCCTCGACCTGGTTGGACTCACAGAGCGACGAGGCAGCAAGTCCAGCGAGTACTCCGGGGGCATGAAACGAAGACTCAATATGGCCTGCTCGATGGTGCACGACCCATCTATCCTGCTGTTCGACGAACCCACGGTTGGCGTCGATCCGCAATCGCGCAACCTCATCTTCGACAAGATCGAGCAACTCAAGGCTGACTCCCGCACCATCATCTACACGACCCACTACATGGAAGAGGCACAACGCCTCTGCAACCGTGTCGCCATCGTCGACCACGGCCAGGTACTCGATATCGACACTGTCGACAACCTCATCGAACGCCACGGCGGCGACTCCGTGGTTACAGGTACACTACTTGAGTCACTGCCCGAGAATACGGACTTACCGGGCACAGTGAACGAGGGGAT
>WJKG01000428.1 GCA_014729205.1 candidate division GN15 bacterium
AATGAACTCCCGGACCTGCAGCCACGAATTCAGGTTGGCTTGCTTAACATACTCGAAGAAAACGATATCCAGGTGCGCGGTTTCCCGCTTCGAGTCCCCCTGGACATGCTGCTGGTGTTCACCGCCAATCCGGAGGACTACACCAACCGCGGCACCATCATTACGCCGTTGAAGGACCGCATAGATTCGCAGGTGATTACGCACTACCCGCGCTCGCTGGACGAGGCCAAGACCATTACCGAGCAGGAAGCAACCATCCAGGATGCCCCGATCCAGATCCCGGAGTTGATGCGGGACATTATCGAGGAAGTCTCTTTCCAGGCTCGCAAGAGCGAATACGTCGACCAATCATCCGGCGTCTCGGCGCGAGTCTCCATCTCGGCCTACGAAACCCTGTTGGCCAATATCGAACGACGGGTCCTGCGCAACCGCGACGACGACCGGTACCCGCGTATGTGTGATCTTTATTCAATTCTCCCCGCTGTCAGCGGCAAGGTGGAATTGGTCTATGAGGGCGAACAGGAAGGTGCTTCCCTGGTGGTCCAGAGCCTGATTGGTGAGGCCATCAACAGCGTCTTCCTGCGGTATTTCCCGCGCCCATCAAAGGGCAAGTCTGATCCTGATCGTCCGGAGCCGGAGAACCCCTACGAGGCAGTGGTGGACTTTTTCAAGAGCGGCCAGCGCCTGGAGATCTCCGATGAGATGCCGTTTGACGAGTACCGCCAGAAGCTCACGTCAATTGCCGGTCTTGATAGAATCGTTCGCGAGCACACCAAGGTGGACGACGACCGCGAGCAACTCCTGATGATGGAATTCGTCTTGGAGGGGCTGCATCACAACAACATCATCGCGCGCGAAAGCGATGATGCCACGGTCGAGTACGGCGATGTCTTCTCCGATATGTTGCGGGGTATGGAGGGTGGCAACTAAGTATGCGCTTTGTCTATTCAGAATGGGATGATGAACTGTACGCCCGGCTGAAGGACATGTCGGATCTGATGTCGATCTTCAACTACTTATTGATGCGACTCAACGGCGACGTGCAGGAAACGCTGGATCTGATGCGTCGCCTGCAACAGAAAGGCATCCTCGATGCTAAGTACGACCTCGATGAGTTCGAGCGCCAACTCAAGGAGAACCGCTTCATTAAAGAAGGGCAGACTGGACTCAAACTGAGTACCCGCGGTGAACGGCAACTCCGTCAGGACGCCTTTGATCTGATCTTCCAGAAGATGCGGCCCTCCGGAAAGGGGCAGCACCGGCTTCCGTATGAAGGCGGCACCTCCGATGAACCCCTGCCGGAGAAGCGCCAGTACTCATTCGGCGATAACTTCCGCTCGATTGATTACACTTCGTCAATGTTCAATTCCATCACCCGAAGCGGCGATCTGGGTTTGGACCTGACTGAACAAGACCTGGAAGTCTATGAGTCCGAACGCAGTACCTCGTGCGCCACGGTGTTGATGATCGACATTTCGCACTCCATGATCCTCTATGGCGAGGACCGCATCACCCCGGCCAAACAAGTAGCGATGGCATTCACTGAGTTGATCCTGAGCAAATATCCGGGCGATGCACTCAATATTGTCACCTTCGGCGACACCGCCGAGGAAATCAGCATCCAGAACCTGCCCTACCTGGCGGTCGGACCATACCACACCAATACCCAGGCGGGACTTCGTCTCGCCCGCCAGATACTCATGCGTCGCAAGCACGCCAACAAGCAGATCTTCATGATCACCGACGGCAAACCCAGCATGATAACCCGCCCCAACGGTACCCTGTACAGGAACCCGATGGGGCTCGATCCGCGGATTGCCAATCGTACGCTGGACGAGGCCGTCATCTGCCGCAAAAAGAAAATCCCGATTACCACCTTCATGGTGACTGACGATCCCTATCTTCAGCAGTTTGTGGCGCGCCTGACCGAGCTCAACCGGGGCCGGGCCTACTTTTCCTCGGTAGACAATCTCGGCGGCTACGTCATATGGGATTTCGTGGCCAATCGCCGTCAGCGCCGAGGCCGCTAACAGAAGCCAAACGCTCGCATAAGCTATAGCCTGCCAAGGGCTTAGATGCTCGATCGAGGAAGACACGCAGGCGCTGTAAGCAATAGTAAGGAAAAAGGACAATTCTTGGACTATTTTGGTCCAAATAGGGGAACTTTGTACTTGGCTCACGGGTTATAAGGGGCAACAGCGAGGTTCAGCTGTCCGGCTAACTACTCAGAACCACTAACACGCTAATCGGAAGAACCTCTGATCGCAAGGAGTGAGACAATGAAGAAGATTTCCAAGATTTCTATCGCGCTGATCGCGGCGTTTGCCCTGGTTGCCGCCTTTACTTATTCCACCGGCTATACCTGCGGTGGGGACAAGACTTCGACGGCAACCAAAGTGAATGCCGAGACCAAGTCATACGCCTGCGGCAGCAAGGCTGACAAGGCCGAAAAGGCCACCGCGAAGATGATCGATGGTAAGTCTCATTGCTCGTCCAGCAAGACGGCCATGGCCGCCAAGGACGGCAAGACCTGTACTATCGATGGTGTTACCTACGAAGCCCGCACTCTCAATATCGCCGGTATGACCTGTGGCGGTTGCGAAAAGTCCGTGACTGCGGCTCTGGCCAGTGCCCCTGGCGTTCACAAAGTTGAAAAGGTTTGTTACGAGAACGGTACCGCCATGGTCTGGGTGAAAGCCGACAAGGTCTGCGAGAAGAGCATGGTCAAGAGTGTTGCCGACAAGGGTTTCAAGGCCGAGATCATCCCCGCGGTTGCTACCAGTAACACCGCCGGCGAGAAGGTCTGCCCGGTGACCGGCAAGACGATAAAGACAGCCTCTGCCGACAAGAAGGCCGGCTGCGACAAGCCGTGTGACAAGCCCTGCGACTCCAAGACCAAGGGCTCCAAGGCTAAGGCCGAAGCTCACTAATGCAGAGCAATAGCAAAGCAAGTCTTTCATAGACTTTCCATACACTACCAACCAGCATGTGCATCTGGCGGGACCTCGGCTACGGGGTCCCGTTTCTTTTTGCCGCTCAAACAGTTAGCACATCTTTAGTTTGTGGGGTGAAAAGGTCAATTTATCCTTTTGCATTACCGGCCTGAAGCCCTATATTGGGCAAAACGAGCTAATACTACACCCCACGCCTACCGCAAAGAGGATGACAAGACTATGAAGAAGATGCTTACTGTGCTGGTACTGATGATGGCTTTCATGGCCATGACCTCGGTCGTTGCCACGGCTCACGATGGCTGTGCCTCCAAGACCACCAAAACCGAAACCGCCGAAAAGGCCACCAAGATTGACAAGGCGAAGGCCGGCTGCACCGGACATACCGATGCTACCCACGCCGCCCATAAGGCCGAGTGCACCCATCACGACGGTGTCAAGTGCGCCTCATTGAACCTGTCAATCGAGGGCATGGTCTGCCAGTCCTGCGAGTCTGTGATCAAGGCCACCTTGACGGAGATGCCGGGCGTGCTGGCGGTCGAGAAGATAAGCTACAAGGAAGGCAAGGCGCTGGTTTGTGTCGATCCCGCCAAGGTCAAAGACGCTGAACTGGTCAAGGCCGTCACCAACAAGGGCTACAAGGCCGAGGTGATGCCGGCTGTGGCCACCGATGCCACCACCGCGACCGCCACCAAGGCCTCTGCCAAGAGTAGTTGCGCCAAGGCTACCAGTGCCTGTGCCAAGATCTGCGGCAAGGCCAAACAGGCCAGCGCCAGCAAGGACTCTGACAAGAAGACTGGCTGCGAGGAGAAGAAGTCCAACTAAATCACTTCGCAGCTTCTACACCAAATTGCCACAGGGCGAGACCACACCCGGTCTCGCCCTTTTCTGTGCGCAATCCTGGCACAACTCGCACAAATCGCCACGCATAATGCAAAATCTTTGCATCGTGTACGTCTAATAGGTACCATAACGGCAACCTGATATGCGCATACTACTAACCGTCATACTCATAGTACTGCTGGCCCCGCTCGGCCATACCGCCAAGTACGCCGGAGATCCGTACACGCTCGGCGTGGGGGCGCGGGCGCTGGCCATGGGTGGTGCTGTGGTGGCCGGACCTTTCGATGGATCGGTCGGCTACTGGAATCCCGCCGGGATCGGCGAACTGTCCGGGCGTCGCGTCATGGCCATGCACGCCGAAACATTCGGCTCGCTGCTAAACCATGATTTTGTCGGCTATGTCGACTCGCGGGGTCGCGAGGGCTCACTCATTTCCGGCTGGAGCGCCTATGTCTACTACCTGGGCGGCGGCGGTATCAAGATAACCCGGCTCGACCAATTCAACCGCCCCTATGTCGAGCGCGAGGAATCCCACGGCGATTACATGCTGGCCGGGGCGGTTGCGGGGCGCGTGACCGACCGCCTGAGCTGGGGCCTGGCCGCGCGGCTCTTGTATCGCGATATCGGCACCGAGTCCGGCAAGGGGTTGTCGGTCGATGCCGGTCTGTTGTACCGCGCCCATCCCAAGCTCAACCTGGGACTGGTGGTCACCGACATCACCACCGGTGTAATCCGCTACTCTGGCGAGACATTCGACTCCGGCTCCAACTATGAATCCATCTACCCGGCGCTGCGTCCGGGCCTGGCGTATGCATATCCAATTGGCGATTTTGTTACCACAGCCACATTCACCGGCGAGATTCGATTCGAGGGCCTCGAGAATGCGTCGCAGTACTGGGGCGGGGCTCTGTCACTGGACACACACTACGGCCTGGAGGTTGCCTGGCGCGATATGCTCTTTGGCCGCACGGGATTCGATATCGGTCGGTTTACGGCGGGCGCGGGGGTGATCTTGAGCCGCGTGACGGTCGACTTCGCCTACCTCCACCACGACGACCTCGACGAGACGTACCGGGTGAGTGCTGGGTACGGGTGGTAAGGGGAACCCTTCAACGAACTAAAACGTAATCATCCAACCCGCGCACGCGGTCCACGCTCGAAAGATCGGGTATCACACCGCCGCCAGTCATCGCGAGGAGACCGCCGATCGGTGGACGACGCGGCGATCTCAGAACATGTTGGCTGGGCTCGCAACTCCCGCAATCAAATGCGGTACGTCTTGAGATTGCTTCGTCCCTGGGCACCTGAAGGATGCCTGCCGGTCCTCTCAGAGATGACTTGAGTTGATAGGTGGGGCCAGGAACCACCTATGGATTACACTCGTGAGCGAGCGATGCCGCAAAAGGTCTCGCCACATTATAGAGTCACCCCTTCAATACAGTAGGATACATTGCCCCTCCCCCCTACCGGTTCATCTGCATCAGGCGCTGCTCGGCGTCGCTGGTGCCGATCAGGACCATGTCGTCGTCCTTGTCAAGCACAACCGAGGGCTCCGGGTTAATTGCCAACTCGTCGCCCTTGCCAATCGCAATGACACTGCACCCTGTCTCCTGGCGGATCGGCGTGTCCGCAAGACGCTTCCCGGCAAACGAGGCGTGCACGGGTACCCGGAAGATATACAGCCCCTCGGTTACCATCAGCATCCGGTTGGGCGTCAGCAGGTTGATGATGGCATTGGCGCCGATGGAGGCATGGGACATAACCAGATCAGCTCCGGCGCTGTGCAGCTTGGATATGTTGCGGTCAAGATTGGCCCGCGTGATAATCTGCAGGTCGGAACGGAGCTTTCGGCAGTAAATCGTGAGGTAGATATTGATCGAGTCGTCATGAGTCGTAATAATGACCGAGGTTGCCTCGCGGATACCGGCCTGGTGCAACGTGGCGATATCGGCCGCGTTGCCCTGGATATAGTGGTCGTTGCGGATCACGCGGGCGTTCTTCTCAACAATCCGATACGCTATGTTACGCTGATCCAGCACCTGTGCGGCCGCACGTCCTACCCGACCACCCCCCAGGATGACCACCGGCACGTCGGCCGAGGGTAGCTTGTCGCGAATGGAGAAGACGCGTTCGAACTGATCAAGCTGTTCGGCCGACCCGGCCAGCACCAGCAC
>WJKG01000429.1 GCA_014729205.1 candidate division GN15 bacterium
CTCCTACGTTGCTGACCGCTACACTGGCAGCGACCCGCTTGGCGGGCTCGGACAGACTAAGGCAGATCGGTCAACCAAAGAAATACCCATGCGCGATTCGGGCAACGCTCCACTACCAACAGGAAGCCTTACCGGTATCATCATCGACTCTGCCACCGGCGATCCGATTGCCGGGGCTACTGCCAGGATACTTGGCGGCACCAACGGCGCCGTGTCAGACCTGCAAGGTCGTTTCTTTGTCAAGAGTATTGTCGTCGGATCGTGCGACGTCCAGATCGGCGCCATCGGCTATCTCAACCGCGAGTTTCCAGAGGTACTCATCGAGCCGGGGCAAACCGCCGACCTCGACACCATTGCTCTCTCGCCAGTTGTCGAAGTCCGTTTGATCGAGGAACTGCAGGTCGTGGGTACAAGAGATGTCCTCGAAGTCTTCGAGGTCTCCAACCAGGTTACGATCACCAGGGACAACGAACACAGTAAGGCCTCCGGCGCAGATGCCGCCGACGCGATTAAGCACATGCCCCTCGCCAATGCAAAACAGCAAAGAGATGCCGGCGTCACAGAAAAGGGGAACAGATACACGACTAACAGGCGCCATTACTCCGGAACTGCCGTCCCCGATGGGCTCAACCGGCGGCGGCCCGGCAAGACCCGTTCCGGCGAAATCCCCATGCGGCCACGCCATCCCCGACGGCCTGACGCCGATGAACACCCCCGTTTCGACGCCATGTTCTTCGAGGACTACGGACTCAATCCCTGGACCGACACCCGACGCGACAACCGGTCAACCTTCGCGGCCGATGTCGACGATGCTTCCTATGTCCTCACCCGGAGCTACCTCGAACGCGGCGAGGTGCCCCCGCCCGATGCTGTCCGCACCGAGGAGTTCATCAACCACTTCGACTATGATTACGATGGCTCCTTCAATGAGACATTCCGCGTCTTTGTCGAGGGTGCCACCTCACCCTTCGCCCCTCAGGTCGATCTCGTCCGCATCGGCATCAAGGGCCGCGAGGTACCGGGTTACCATCGTCAGGATGCCAACCTCGTCTTTGTCGTCGACCGTTCCGGATCCATGCGTCGCGAAGACCGCCTCGGACTGGTCAAAGACGCCCTGCGCATGCTTCTGAGGCAGCTTCGCCCCAATGACCGCGTGGCCATCGTTGCTTTTGACACCCGCGCCGAAATCATCCTCAGGCCCACTGCCGTGCACCACCGACACGAGATCCAACGTGCCATCAACCGTCTCTACGCCAACGGGTCAACCAATGTCGACCACGGCCTGACGCTCGGCTATGAGCTCGCCGACGACATGTTCACCTCCGGTGCAATCAACAAGGTCATGCTACTCTCCGACGGTGTCGCCAATACCGGACGCACCCAGGCCGAGCAGATCCTTCGACGCATCAAGCGCTATGCCGACAAAGGTATCACCCTGAGCACCGTCGGTGTCGGCATGGGCAACTACAACGATGTGCTCCTCGAAAAGCTCGGCAACAAGGGTAACGGCGGCTACGCCTACGTCGACAGCCGCGAGGAAGCCGCACGCATCTTCATCGAGAAGCTCACCGGTACCCTGCAGGTGATTGCCCGCGATGTCAAGATTCAGGTCACCTTCAACCCCCACGTCGTAGCGCGCTACCGCCTGCTGGGCTACGAGAACCGCGATGTACCCGACCACAAGTTCCGCGATGACCGCGAAGATGGGGGAGAGATCGGTGCCGGCCACCAAGTCACCGCCATCTACCAGGTCGAGTACGTCCGTGAGCATCGCTGGCCCCGGGCCAACGACCTCGGCACTGTCGCCATTCGCTACAAAGACCCCGACAACACGAGCCGCGTCCACGAGATTACCGGCAAAATCTCCCGACACCACATGGCGCGCAGCTTCGAGCGTACCGAGGACGCCTTCCAGCTTGCCATCGTCGGTGGCGAGTTCGCCGAAATCCTCCGCCGTGCCAACGTCTGGCCCGGCCACGCCAGCCTGGCCGAACTCGAGCACATGGCCCGCGAACTCGCCCTTCGCATGGAGTCGCGGCAGGCCGACGAACTCGCCGACCTGATCCGCCTCGCTCGCCAGCATACCGATCATCTGGCCGAGTGGTAACACCTTCTCTTAGCGTCCCTCGACAGCCCGCGCGGCTGTTCTCCGGAAAACCGAAGCGGGTGCCGCCCCATGGCGACACCCGCTATTCGGTGTTGCTGCGTTACCTTAACAAGAAGAAGGGAGTTGGTAACGGAGTTTCTATCGCAATCTATGCTACCTTCGTAGCCTCCTCGTCAGTCTCAATTAACCCGTCTCGCAGCTTCACAATCCGCTGCGCACGACGCGCCAGGCTCATGTCGTGCGTTATAATCAGCACCGTCTTACCCATCGTGTGCAGGTCGTGGAAGATATTGACAATCCCCTCGCCGGACTTCGTGTCCAGGTTACCGGTCGGCTCGTCCGCCAGGATGATCTCGGGATCATTCGCCAGCGCCCGCGCAATCGCCACGCGCTGCATCTCACCGCCGGACATCTCCGTCGGCTTGTTGGCCAGCTTGTTTCCCAGACCCACCTGCTCCAGCATCTGTATCACGCGCTCCTTGCGCTGTTTCGCATTCACGCGGGCAAACAGCAGCGGCACCTCAACATTCTCATAAGCCGTAGCATACGGCAGCAGGTTGAACGCCTGAAAGACGAAGCCGATCTTCTTGTTGCGAATGTCCGCCAACTGATTACTGCTCAACCGGTTCACATTCTCCCCGTCAAGCTGATACATCCCGCTCGTGGGCACATCCAGACACCCCATGATGTTCATCAGCGTCGACTTACCCGAACCGCTCGGGCCCACCACGGCCACCATCTGGCCCCTTTCTACACCAAGGTTGACATGCTTGAGCGCTTCGAACTCCACCGCCCCTGTCCGATACACCTTGGTCACCATCTTCATCTTGATAATCATATCATCCAACTCCCGAAATCTGGTCGTCGCACAGCACTATTCATAACGAAGCGTCTCCACCGGGTTCACACTCGAGGCCCGCAAAGCAGGGAAGAAGCCCGACAGTATCCCCATCAGCCCCAGGATCGCAATGACAATCGCCCCAATCTCAAACGAAATCGTCGGCCGTCCCATGAAATCCAGCACCTCCGATTCAATCGGCACCCGCTTGAAACCCTCGGTCAGGACATAACTCAACCCCATACCAATCATTCCGCCGGTGAACGTGATCATGATCGCCTCCAGCAGGAACTGAAACAGGATGTAACTCCGACGTGCCCCCAGCGCCATCTTGATACCGATCTCCCGACTGCGCTCCTTGATACTCACGTACATAATATTCGCCACACCCACCCCGGCAATCAGCAGCGTCAAACCACCGATAATCCCCAGGAAGATCTTCAACCCCACCAATATCTTGTTGAACTCACGCGAACTCTCGGCTACATCCCACACCCACAATGCCCGATCATCCTCCGGATCAAAACGGTATCGCGCTCCCATCGCCTCGAAAATCTGCTTCTCGATACTCTTCATTTCACTCGCGTCATACGGCTGGTACACGATATTGTCCAGATACGGATCGCCAAAGATGGCATAGAACGTTGTCGCCGGAATACAGATATTGCGCGTGTCGCGACCACTGTACGAGTTCATCTGCATCTTGTCGACCATCACGCCCACCACTGTGAACGGTATGTTGTTGATCAGGATCGACTCACCAATCGCATCCCCATCGCCAAACAGGCTCTCGTAGATGCTGTAGCCCAGAAACGCCACCCGACGTTTCTTCTTCATGTCCTCATCATTAATCATCCGCCCGCCCATCATCGGGATGTGGTTGCGCATCACCTCCCAGTCCGGCGTGATACCGGTCACGTGCTCACTCACAATCAGCGAATCATACTTGACCATCGCACCCCAGCGATGATACTCCCCGCCGATATACTGAATCTGCGGAATGCGCTCCTTCAGGTATGGCACATCTTCACGATGAAGCCGGATTGGTCGCCCTTTGCCCAGGCCCTTGTAAGCAATCGAGGTCTCCCCACCCCAGATAATCGAAATCGCATCGCCCATTCCTTTGCGGTTGATCGTCAACTGCTGGTGCAATCCCTCGCCAAACCCCAGCAGCAGCATGATCGAAATCGTTCCCCAGGCCAGCGCGATCAAGGTCAGTGTGATCCGCTTCTTCTGGTTGCGGAAGTCGCGTACGAACAGGTTGTAAAGTGTCTGTATGTTTCTCATAGCACTATCAGAAGAGTTTCAAGGCCTGCACCGGTTGCAGATTCGCCGCCCGGCGAGCAGGGAAGTATCCCGCCACCAACCCGACAATCCCCAGCATTGTTACCGCCAGAAGCCCCGTCCACACGTTCACCGAAGGTACCCCCACGTAATCCTCCAGCTGCAGCATCGGGAAGACCTTCACCACGCCCCACGCAAACGCGAAACCCAG
>WJKG01000430.1 GCA_014729205.1 candidate division GN15 bacterium
GAATACCACACCGACCACCCCGCCGACAAGCCCGATCGTGGCGGACTCCACCAGGAAGAACAACCGGATGTGGGAATCATCAGCACCCAGTGATTTCAGGACGCCGATCTCGCGACGTCGCTCCAGAATGGACATGATCATCGTGTTGATGATTCCCAGGCTGGCCGTGATGAGCGCCACCAGACCAATGGCTCCCAGCGCCAGGTTGAACCACAGGAAGACCTCCCGGACTTCCTCGAAGTTCTCGGCGAAACTCCGCGCCCGGAAACCCATAGTTTCGATTGTATCCGCGACGGCGAACGGGTCCGCACCTGACTCGAGCGTGACTGTCACACGCGAATAGCTCACCTGGTTATGCTGCGGCAGTACACGGAAGTCCTTGCCGCTGGCGAGCGCTTCGAGCATCTGCATCGGATCGCCGGTCACCTGTGAGGCACCCAGGCGTCGGGCTCGGCCCGGTGGGATGAGCAGGTTTTCGTTGCGGCGACCGCCCTCGGAGCGATAGACGCCAACGATCTCCAGAGTGTCTTCCACCTTTTCGCGATGCTGCATGTAGCCCTCGAGGAAGGCGCCGATGGCCTCATTGGCTTCTTCGCGAATGAGGCTACGTGGGTATGTCGTGTCCTGGAGATAATCGAAATCGAAGGCGCGCAGTTTGTCGGGCAGATCCGTCAGTGCCTGGCGGAAGACGTTGGCAAGGCCGCTGTCCATACTCGCCAGCTGTGCCGTGAGGATTACCCGGCGTCCCAGGGCGGAGTCGGGCTGCAGGATCCCGAGCGCTTCCACGGTTTTCTTTCCCATCACGAGCTCACGCGCGGAGTCGCTGCCGACCACACGTCCTGCCAGCAGGTCTGCTGTCACGCGTGGTACCATGGCGGCAGCCGGTGCTGTTTGTGCATTGACGTTGAGCGTGCTGTCGCCGAGAGTCGCCGTGATATCGAATACATCGTAGGGATATGCCAGTTCGACACCGGGCAGTTGGCTCAGGCGGTCGATGGCCGCCTGGTCCAGGTTGGGATGGGTGGTGTCGGATTCGCTGTCCGCGTCGAGCGGATACACCCTGATGGTGTTGAAAAGCCCCAGGTTGTCGAAGCGTTCTGTTACATTGCGCTGCATGCCGGTGCCGAACGACAGCATGGCTACAAACGCGGCAATGGCGATCACAACGCCGGATATGGTGAGGAACGCTCGCAGTTTCATACGCCAGAGATTGCCGATGGAGTTTTCGAACAGGTCGGCCAGGGTCATGATGCAGCCTCCCCGCCGTCTGCGGAATTCGGCTTGATCAGCCTTCCGTAGTGCATGCGGATGGTGCGGTGAGCGCATTTGCGGGCCAGGTCGGCATCGTGGGTGACCATGATCACGGTCAGATTGTCCTCGGCGTTGAGTCGCTGGAGCAGATGCGCGATCTGTTCAGTGTTCTGCTGGTCCAGATTACCGGTGGGCTCATCGGCGAGGATCACCTCCGGTCGCTTCACCAGCGCGCGCGCCAGGGCTACCCGTTGTTGCTCACCTCCGGAGAGGTCGGCTGGGCGGTGGTCGGTGCGGTCGGACAGACCGACTCGCTCGAGCATGGCCATAGCGAGTTGACGTCGTTTTGAGCGCGGGGTTTCGGTGAAATACAGCGCCATTTCGACATTCCCCAGGGCGGTGTGGTGGCCGATCAGGTTGAACGACTGAAAGACCATACCCACCGTCCGGGCGCGATAGGTAGCGAGTTCTCGCCGATTGAACGTGGAAAGGGCGGTGTTGTCGACGACAATTCTGCCACAGGTCGGTGTGTCCAATCCGGCCAGCAGGTTAAGCAGGGTTGACTTTCCGGAGCCCGAGGCGCCGACCACCGCTACGAATTCTCCGCGTTCGATGACGATATTGACACCATCGACGGCCTTCACGGTGTGTGTCCCGCGGCGGTAGTGGCGGGCGAGGTCTTCGGTTGTCAGCCATTGCGTTGAGGCCATTTGATTCCTGATGGCGGTGAAAGTGAGTTGTCTCAGGTTCCTGTTACGTGTTATCTTGCGGTATGTTACACATGGCCCCGTGGCGCGGGCAATGCAAAAGAACCGGCGAACGAATCGCCGGAGTGGCGCGTCGTGTATAATAGAGTGCAGTGGCCCGGAGGTTTGCTATCAGTAATGTGAGGATAATCGAGTACCGGCCGGAGTATCGGCAGGCGTTCCAGGATATCAACTACGAATGGCTCACCAGGTATTTCGAGGTGGAGCCGTATGATCGCATTGTGCTGACCAACCCGGAGCGGCATGTGATCGAGCAGGGCGGCGTGGTGCTGTTTGCTCTCGAGGACGACGTGCCGGTGGGGACCTGCGCCTTGATGAAGCACACCGAGGTTAAGTACGAGCTGGCCAAGATGGGCGTGACCGAATCGGCGCGCGGGAAGGGGATCGGCCGAGTGTTGGTGGCGGCGGCGATTGAACGGGCGCGCCAGTTGGGCGCAGAGACGCTGATCCTGGCCACGAGCGATGTGCTCGAGGCGGCCAATCATCTCTACAAGCGGCTGGGGTTCCAGCCGGCTCGGCTTGATATTCTTGGCCCGATTCCGTACAAGCGCCACTCGATCGCGATGTGGATGGACTTGCGGGACGGGGAGTAAAGGGGCGGTCCTGTCCCGGCTTCGGATAATCATTGCCAATCCTTCAGATAGTGGCTATCTTCGGCGGGAGACTGGTCGCGGCCGGTTCGACAGATGGTGTCAACCTATTACTGCACATGAGGTTACGGTTCCCTTGAGCGATCCCAAACTACATCTGCCCGATCAACCCTGGCGTACCGCCACCTGCTGCGTGTGCGGGCGTTCGTTCGACTACCTCACATCGCGTCGCCCGGCCACGTGCCGCGACGGGGAATGCCGATACAAGTACCATTATCGCATCGCTCCAAAGACGTGGGCCAACTACCAGCCGAGCCTGTTCGATCCGCCGTCCGGGCGATGACACCAGATTCTGCTAAGCAATTATCTGGCAACGGGAAATTGGAACCGATAGAGGATATAAACGGTTGTAGTTGCCGATACGTACCACGTTGTGAATACCACTTCATCCGCCTTATACATGTCAAGTGGACAAGAGCACATATCCAGGAGGTATTGCCGTGAATAGCCGCATTCGGCAAATGACAAGACTACAGCAGGGGACAGTCGGACTATTGGCAGTTGTTTTCGTAATCTGCTGCCTCTGGGCCACGGGGGTGCAGGCGCACTCGATCGATCCTGAACTGCGCGAGCGATTGGAAGCGAGCGGGCAGTTGCAGGAGTTTATCGATCGCTACCACCAGGCCGCTGCGAAAGGAGTAGGGGAGGTTACCAAGCAGTCGCTCGACATGCGCGATGCGCTCCGTCAGAGCATGGAGGATGAGACAGTTGATACTTTCAATGTCCTCGTTATTCTGGCGGAGTACTCCGACAACCGGGCCGAGGATGGCGAGGTGTTCGGGCAGGTGGCCGATTTCCAGCACTTGCTGTTCTCCGATGACCCCAACGACGGTCACTACTCCATGACCGAGTTCTACCTGGAGAACTCCTACGGGCAGTTCTATCTCAACGGGACGGTCGCGGGGTGGTACATGATGCCGAACACGTACGAGTATTATGTCGATGGTAACAACGGCTTCAACAACTACCCGGCCAACGCCCAGGGCCTGGCCGAACAGGCTATTCTCCTGGCGGATGCAGATGTCGATTACACGGAGTTTGACAATGACGGCAATGGGTGGATCGATGGTGTTTTCATCGTAAACCCTGGCTACGGGGCTGAACAGACTGGCAGCGACTTCTTGATCTGGTCGCACAAGTGGAGTCTGGTCTCCACCCTGACTCTGGATGGAGTTAATATCCGTGACTACTCCATGGAGCCCGAGGAGTATCAGAATCGGGGGTTGATCACCATAGGTGTCTTCTGCCATGAGTTCGGCCACCAGTTGGGCCTGCCGGATCTCTATGATACCGACTATTCCTCTGCCGGCGTGGGGCGTTGGTCCCTGATGGCCGGGGGAAGCTGGAACAAGTCGGGCACCAAGCCCTCGTTCATGGATGCCTGGTGCAAGAAAGAGGTTGGTTTTCTGGATGTGATCAATGTTACCGAGAACATGCAGGATGTGGCCATCCCGAGTTCGCTGTACAACCCGGTGGCATATCGCCTGTGGTCCAACGGCAACACCGGTAACCAGTATTTCCTGGTCGAGAACCGCCAGAAGGCGGGCAACGATGTCGGGATATATGGCAGTGGTTTGCTGATATACCATGTCGATGAGAGCATTGGCGGCAACTGGGATGAGAGTCACCCGCTTGTTGCTATCGAGCAGGCGGATGGTTTGTTCGAACTCGAAAACGATGTTAACAGCGGCGACTCGGATGACCTTTGGTCGGAGTTGACCAAGACGGAATTCGATGATCTGTCGCTGCCGAATACACGACGCTACGATGGGACCAAGACCAAAACCGCCGTCTGGGACATCTCTGCTCCGGACTCGATCATGTATGCCAA
>WJKG01000431.1 GCA_014729205.1 candidate division GN15 bacterium
CGCCACAGGTATCAGCTGGCCGCATTGTGACCAAGACCGCCAATGAAGAGGCCAAGTTCCTGGTCGATTGGGCGCAGTTTACCACCCTGGATTCATCTCAAGTTCGGCTCGAGGTCTATTTCCAGTTCTACAACAACGCTCTCGAGTTCAAGCGCAAAGACAAGCTCTATCAAGCCCGCTATTATCTGAAAATTGAGGTCGAAGGCAAGGGCGATTCACCCGATGATACCTTCACGAAGGACGGTAAGGTACGGGTGGCGAGTGCAAAACGTGCTGCGCTTGATTACCGGACCGACCAGGCCAACTTCCTTCTGCCGCCGGGTGACTACGAGGTCAAGGCGACATTGAAGAGTCTCGACGGCGGACCCACCCATACCCGGGACTTCGAGGTGCAACTGGAGTCCCGTTGGGACAAACCGCCGCGATTGTCAGATATCGAACTGGTCCAGGCCGTCGGTTCGCGTGACTCAAGCGAGCAAACGGGTATGGACGCCTTTCACAAGGGCGGCCTGGTGGTCGTACCGTCGCTCAGTCGCGGATTCGGTGGCGACGGCAACAACCCACTTCTGTTCTATGTCGAGATATACAAAGGGAGTGCCGACGTCGAGGAGGTAGTGGTGGAGACACTCATTCGCGAGAAAAACCGCTCCATGGTCTACCGGGATTCGGTGCATACCAAGCTTGTTGAGCCGATCACCAGGCAGCTTCGCAACATCACGGTCGAAGAATTCGAGCCGGGACCGTATGAGCTCGAGATTTCGATTCTCGGTCGTCGCTTGCGCGAACTAGATGAGCGACAGACGACATTTACAGTTCACTGGTCAGTAGAAAGCCTCATGGATCAGGACTACGAGGCCCTGGTAGAACAGATTTCATACATCGCAAACGATAAGGAAGTAGATAAGCTGGAGGCGGCCGAGACACTTGAAGAGCGCCGGGAAGCCTTTGATGCGTTCTGGCAGAAAGTCGATCCGACCCCCGGCAGCAGGACCAATGAACTCAAGACGGAGTTCTATCGCCGCGTCAGAGTCGCCAATGAGAGCTTCAGCCATATGACCCGCGAGGGATGGCAGACCGACCGGGGACGGATCTACATCAGTTACGGTGAACCCGACGAGATCGATGATTATCCGTACTCACTCTCCAGCGTTCCGTACCAGGAGTGGCATTACTACCGCGACGGTCGGTACCGGAAATTCACGTTTGTTGACGTCAACCTCGATGGTGAGTATCGCCTGCAATATCCCTATGACGGCCTGGATCAACGTCCCGATTTCTGATCGGAAAGGAAGATGAATTAGCGTATGTACTTTTCGAAGCCCGCCTCTTCTAGACACCGAACTGTCCTTCTCTCCTGTGCGTTCATTGTGATGGCTGTCTTGCTGACAAGCAACTCAACAGCTACTGCTCAGGATGAGGATGCGCTGGGTGTTTACGCGTCGGGAATTGTCTACAATAACCCGGTCTACGACAGCGTGGCAATCGTGGAGTTCCCATTTGGCGTAAACCGCAGTCAGTTTGAGTTCTTCCAGCCTGACTCATCAGACACCGCCTGGTACGGCAGGGTATTTGCCCAGGTGGACCTGTACGACCCCGAGGGCTGGGTGATCGACTCGGCCAACACGTACTTCTCGCTACGTGTCGAGGACCGGTTGCAGGCCGAGGTAGAGGACTATATGATCTTCGACAAGCTCGTGCTGACGGCCAAACCGGGCACATACTCTGCGCGAGTGACTGTCATCGACGCCGTTTCCAAGCGCGAGGGTGACTACTTCATTTCCGATGTAACCGTGAAACCGGCACCGCGTGAGAAGCTCGCTATTGCGGGCGCTCAGACGGCTTTCGGTATCACCTATGTGGGGCCCGACTATGATGGGCCAAACCGCCGATTGCTCCGCAATGGTTACCTGGTAATACCGAATCCTACCGGGACTTACACTGATGTTGACTCCGTGCTGTACGTCTACGGCGAGGTCTACAACCTTACGTGGGATCCGGATGAGAAGACTCAATGGCAGATTACATTCGAGGCACTGGGTGACGACGGTGTCTTCTACCAGAACTACGGTGGACGTGTTATGGAAACGCCCGGCGCCAATGCGGCGATAGCTCAATCTCTGGATGTCAGCTCCTGGCCGTCCGGCGGATACAAGATTCGTATAGTGGCCATGGATCTACAGACACGAGAGTCGGATACCGCCCTGCTGCCGGTACGGATCGTGACGCGGCAGTTTGTCGAGTATGCGCGGACGCCAAAATCCGCGCTCAATCCCTGGGATACGCTGTCCATTGAGCAGAAGGTCGAAGTGAG
Source organism: candidate division GN15 bacterium (assembly GCA_014729205.1). GTDB lineage: Bacteria > Zixibacteria > MSB-5A5 > GN15 > FEB-12 > WJKG01. The sequence continues at coordinate 2,312 of WJKG01000431.1, forward strand.
CTACTGGTCTTTAGGCGAAGAGCAGCGGGAGATACTGCAGCGCCTGAATGCCGAGGGCAAACGGAGCTTCCTTAAGCAGTTCTGGGCTGAGAATGACAGAGACCCCGCGACTGCCGTGATAGAAAACCGTGCTGAAGCGATGCAGTTGTGGCAATATGCCAACAAGATGTTCTCGAACAACGCTGCGAAGGACAATGGCTGGTCAACCGATCGTGGCAGGGTTCTGATGACATACGGAATGTACGACGAAATCGACGACAAGCAGGCGCCGCGAACCGGCGACCCATATCAGGTGTGGTACTACCATGACATCCGGGAGGGTAAGTACTTCGTGTTCGAGGACTGGTCTGGAAGCTACGATTTCCGCCTGGTGCACTCCAACGTGTATGGAGAGATATACAGCCAGGCCTGGGAGGATCTCATCAAGAGCGGGTTTACTGAATTCGAGGGTGAATAGTCGAATAGTCCTGAGCCGCTCAGAGCTCAGTAGCAGGCCAGGCTCCCATGCCTGAGCCACCGCAAAATATAACGGATATAAGAAGAGCCGCTTGAGGTTTTGCTCAAGCGGCTCTCGGCTTGTTAGAGGCAAGCTGCCGTCAGCCGACGTCTACTTGTCGCCCTTCTTGTCGCTCTTGGTATTACCGGTAGCGGCCTTGTTCGCCGTATTGGTCGTCGTATTCGGAGTTACCACGCGCGGGCGGGCTGCGTGAATCGAACGCTTAACCGGCATGGTAAACCGACTGTTACGCCTATCGTCGACCTCGACCGTGAACGACTTCTCGAACGATGTCTCCAGACCTTCGTCGGTCAACTTGAGCATGGCCTTCTCGGTCTTGCCGGCACCGATCGACTCCGGCAGTTCCAGCTCCCAGAGATTGTCCCGGGTAGCGATTACTTCAATCCGCAGATCCTCGTCGGACACGTTGGTGATGTCAAACGTTATGTTCTCGCGGACCTTTTCACCGAACTGCGACAGATCCAACTTGTACGGATTGAACACCAGGGGGTAGGTTGAATCCGGACGCGCAACCGGGGAAGCGGTGATAGCCACGCGCTTATCCGGCGGGCCGACATTGGTAATGATCTTCGGCCGCTTGGTCATGGTCCGGTTGTAACGCTTGGTGCTGAAAATGATCTCGAGTTCTGCGCTGTCACCGACAGCGATTGCGTCCTTCTTCAAGGGCGCTTTCGTGCATCCTCACCCAGGCACCACGCGGACAACCCGCAAAGTATCATCGCCGGTCGACTTCAACCAGAACGAATGGGTGATCTTTGAATTTTGGGGTACATAGCCGAAGTTAAATGAGTCGTTTTCGATGTCCATACGGGGTGCCGCCATCACAGATCCTGCGACTACCAGTACGACCACCAACAGACCCAACGCAATCCAGTGTCGTGACAGATTCACGGTGCTACCTTTCATGGTTTATGCATGCTACTGGTATGTTGTTTCTCAAAGCGCGATTCATTCTGGTCGAATGCCCCTCAGGGTGCATACGGCAGCGGAAACCGCACTTGCTTACTAATATATCTTACGTCGAACAGGTATTGTCAACCTTGTCTTCTTCTCGTCGGAGAACTCGACTGTAAACGACCGCTCAAAAGCTTCATCGGCAAACTCGGGCTTGATTGCCACCCGTCCAAGGGCACTGTCGCCGGCCTGAACGAAATCTGGAACCTCGAGATCCACGAGCTCTTCGGCAGAGTTGGCCTTCAGCCGGATCTGTATATCCTCGTCGGACAGGTTGCGGAACACCAGCTGAACCTCATCGATAGACTTGGTACCACCGGGAAGCTTGGGTAGTTCCACGCGATGGGGAATGATGGTGACCGGCTCCAGATTATCCATGTGCAGCATGCTGTACCCGCGCAGGCCGACGAACGCCGGAACCGAGCGCTGGTTGAAGAAGATATAGGGGTGGCGGGCTACCGAGCCCATTCGCTTGCCGATATCCCAGAAGACACCAACTCTCACCTTGTCACCCGGAGCGAGGGTGTCTCTTTCGAGCGGCATCAGCGCACACACACAGCCGGTTTTGATGCTGTCAATGAACACTGTGTCTGCCCCGGTTGATTCCAGCCAGAAGTACTTCGCAATGCGCGAGTCCCTGGGGATCTGCCCGAACTCGAATACTTCGGGTTCCACTGTCAGTTCGGCTTCGCCCAGAACGCTCCCGCACAACAGCATCAAGCAGAAGGACGATGTGAGTAGGAACTGCTTCATATAATCCTTATATCTCCCGAGTTCGAGACGGTTCCCGACTAATTGTCCAAATATATTGTCCGACAGCAACTTAGTCAATGATCGAAGTGCTGCTCAAAGGTCAAAGATCTTCCCGGGATTGAGGATACCGTCGGGATCGAACTGTCGTTTGATGCGGCGCATCAGCTCAATCTCCGCAGAGCTGTGCTCTTTGTCGAACAGATTCTTGTGTCCAAGGCCTATTCCATGCTCGCCGGAAATAGTGCCTTCCAGGGCGACTGCCTTCTCAATGATCTGATCATTGACCGTCATGGCCTTCTGCCATTGCTCAGCGTCTTCCTTGTTTGCCAGAATGAGCGCATGGAGCAATCCCAGGCCCACATGGCCAAAGGTATGAACCAGAAGGTCATTCTGTTGGCCCAGTTCATGACAATAGGCCACCATCTCCGGGAGCCGGGAAATGGGGAAGGCGACATCGTTACGAATAATGGAATAGCCGGGCTGGCGATGCTTGATGGCATCGGTAGCCCAATGGCGGATCTCCCATGGATTCTGCCCCTCGCCAAGGGTAAAGGTGCTGCCACCAAATTCGCCGCAGACCTCGGCGGCCAGTTCGGCATTCGATTTAAGCACCGCCTCGGGACCGTGAAATTCAAGGAACAGGCAGGGTACCTCCTGAAGTCCATAGCCCTTGAGTTTGTTGAGGGCTTCAATAAGCTTCCGATCCAGGAATTCAATGGCCGCAATATCCAGCCCGTACATGCGCATCTGGGAGACGGCCTCAGCCGCGCTTTTCTCGTCGGGGAAACGGTAGGCAGTCTTTTCGCGTCCTTCGGGCAGCCC
>WJKG01000432.1 GCA_014729205.1 candidate division GN15 bacterium
GCAGGGCCGGCCACATACCGATCACGATTGGCACCATCAGCAGGGCGCCCGAGGTCAGTTCCGGCGCCGGTGTCGTACCCAGATCCTCACGCAAACCAACTTCCGAGGGCCTCCGTCCGGTGATATACAACCAGCTGGTGCCACCCATCTCCTGTTCGCCGTAGATATGATCCACGTATCGTTCCGGGTGCTTGCGGATACGCTCGCGGGCGATCAGCATAAGATCGGAGCGCTTGCCAAAGGTGAGAGCCTCCATCGGGCAGGCCTCCACGCAACCCGGCAGCATCCCTTTCTCGATCCGGAAATGGCACATGTGGCATTTCATGACGCGCGGCGTCAGTGGCTCATTGTACTCATATGCGGGAATATTGAAGGGGCAGGCAATGAGACAATACCGACAACCGACACAGACGCTTTCATCCCATGTCACAGCACCTTCCGGCGTCTTGGTAAAAGCTCCCACGAAACAGGATGATGCGCAGGCAGGCTCCAGGCAATGATTGCACTGATCCTTGCGAAACGCCGGTCGATCCTCGCTTGGTTTCTGACCGTAGCGATTCACGATCGTATACGCCGAGGCATTTGTCCGTCGTTTCTCGTCCAGAACGGAGAGATCATCAAACGGCCGATCCGGTTTGGGTAGATTGTTCACTTCGTTACAACCCGCCTCGCACGAGCGACACCCGATACACAGCGTGGTGTCATGCAACACCGCGTAGCTATCCGGGTAGCCTTCGAAATCTGCATGAGCGGCCTTCGACTGCCTGGCGGTGGTGGCAGCAACACCGGCCGCCCCCAGCCAGCCAAGGAATTTGCGTCGCGATATACTCATCAAATGCTCCTTAGCATTGAATACTCAAACATCATTAACCCCCTATAGCCAATGCATGGCACCGAGTGCATTCGGTGGCCTTGCCGATGTCCATCTCGCTGTGACAGCCGATACACTGGCGGTGGAACGCGCCATACAGGCCAGGCCGATGGAGATTATGTCGATCAAATGGCTCACCGTGGCAGCTCTCGCACAGCGGGGGCCGCTGTCCAACAGGCGAATGATGGTGACACCCCTGGCACATGACGTCCTGGGAACCGTGGAAGTATGTTGCCACCTTGTTGTTCTCAATCACCATCAGCAGCGTATCAACTATCTCCTGGTGCGGCATCCATGCCGGCTGGTACTTACCCTTCAGACTGCTGATAGAGACCGTGTCCGGAATATCAGCCTCGGCGAAGGACAGCCGGCGTTGTCTCTCGGACATCCGGAACTGGTCGAGCGAGTTGTAGCGTCCGGCCACCTGCTCCAGATTCTCCGGCAATGGACCTACATGACAGGTTTCACAGGTCGATTCTTCCAACCGGCCCTTCTCCATCAGCATGTGGCATGACTGGCACTCGCCAACCTCCTTCTGCTGGTTGTGGCAACCGACACAACTGTGATCGGCCTGCAAGTCGTGCATTGCCTGCTGCAGCGTGACGCCATCGGCCTGCATGTTACCCTCCAGCAGATGGCAATCGCTGCAGGCCTGCAGGCTTTGGTGGTGACAGACTCGGCAGTTGTCCGTGAAACGTTCGTGGCCGATATGTGAGAAGGGTACTGTCTTGAGCTTGCTCTGATCCCGCTCCTGCGCGTTGGCCGCAAGGAGAATGAAATCCGGCTGGCCGCGCATGAGTCGGGGTGGATTCTCGAAGGTCTTGATCGTCGCCTGTTGAGCGCTACTGTGACATCCCATGCACTGAACACGCCCCTTGCCCATCTCCCGGTGACAGCTCAGACACTGTTTGTGCGATGCAGTCGCGTAGGAAATCACGCCTTCCTGAGCCGTCTCGCGGTGACAGTCGCGACACGAGCGCTCTTCTCCTTTGACATACACCAACTGCTGTTGAGCTGAATCGTACTGGTGATGACACTGACCACACTCGTCGTTTGTAGCCGCCACATGCACGTAGTGCAGGGACTTGTCCATTCCCATAGGCACGCGTGTGCTTACGTAGTCCGGCGAATCGTCATGGCACTCACCACAGGTGACCGGGCCGGCCTCACGGCCTTCGTCAATCGTCGCCACGTGACAGTCAATACAATCCGAATGGTACGCCTCCATCACCTGATCGTGGCTTTCATTGGCAAGCCGATTGAACAGCAGCGACATCTCGCCTTCTTCCGTAGTCATGTGACATCGATCGCAACTGTCGCCGACTAGTTCCAGCGTGATGGTGTGGGCATCGTGAGGGTAATAGACGGGGGGACGATCCAGGTTACCGAACTGGCGCATGGTATCGATGACTATCAAATCAGCGCGAGGCACCGGCATCTTTCCCGTTGCCTCGGTATCTCCGCATCCACCCAGTATGCCACACCCAAGCAGGGCAAGGAGAGCCACCAGCAGAATCTGACTGTGCACTCCTGCTGTCCGCCGATGTCTGCTGTAATCGCTCATCCTTCTGATTCCTCCGGCTTCTCCATACACTCGACCAGGATCTCGTTGATGAACTTCACATGCATCCCCAGGTTGTAGAATCCAATAATATCCTCAATACCACTGTGGCAGTTATGACAGGGGGTGATGATAACATCGGCCCCGGTCTTGCCCAGTTGCTCGGCCTTGACACGGTTGGAGAGCATTCGTGACCGCTTCCAGGGTGGACCACAGTTGATCACACCACCGCCGGCAGCACAGCAGTAATTGTGTTCCTGTTTCGGGTCGACATCGGTGAACTTCTCACACAGCGCATCGACAATGTAGCGCAGCTTGTCCCCCAGGCCACGACCGCGAACGGTATTACACGGATCCTGGATGGTGACATGCTCCTGGTATTTCTGCTTGATCTTGATTCGCCCCGAGGAGATCAGGTCATAATAGTACTCGATGGCGTGTATCATCGGTATCGGCGGATACTGCCAGCTCAACCAGCGAGGACCGTCATAGACTGCGCCACGGAACGCGTGGCCGCACTCGCCCATAATGATCTTCTTGACCTTCAGTCGCGCTGCGGTTTCCCAGTGCAGCCGCTCGACTCGCCCCATGATCTCGAAGTCACCGGAGTACATGGCCATGTTGGAGTTGTCCCAACCATCGGTGGCAGGCATCGTCCAGTCCTCCCCGGCTGCCTTGAAGATGATGGCCATGTTACCCAATAGCTGCGCCAGAATCTTCGGCTCCGGTGCGATCACCGAGTACATGACATCGGCACCCTCTTTTTCAAGGGGAATGCGGACCGTACTCAGCTCAGCCTGTGCTTCCTCTTCCTGCCATTGGAGTGTATCGATCCACTCATCCTGCTGGACCCACATCTGGTTGCTGGTCACGGAGTGAGAATTGGTGGTATCCTGCAGATACACCGGCACCACCCCCAGCAGCGAGCATATTCGCCGTACAATAAGCAGCAGATAAGCCATATCGATACCGAACGGACAGTACATGCTGCAGCGCCGACAGACACCGCATTCGGTGAATGCGATACGGGCGGCGTTGCGAATGAACTCGCCATCGACATTGCCTTTGCGGCGTACCAGCTCCCAGAGTGTTTGCCGGACTTTCGAGACCGGTGCAAACAGGGGATCCTTGTCGCGCGAGACGTATGTGTGGCAGGCATCGGCACACAGGCCGCAATGCACGCACGTGTCCAGGTAGGCCTGCAGGCGGGCGGAGTTCTCTTTAGTCAGGACGCGATTGACGACCTGGACGATCCGCTCCGGGGTCAGGTTCTTTATTGTCTCATCAAGCCCGGGATCTTTAACCAGGCTTTCCGGTGTCTTCTTAAACTTCACCATGCCTCCTTACAACTGCCTACCAGTCACGGGCACTGCGAACATGACCGAACTCACTGCCCATATACGCCCGGGTGAGCGGGAAGAAGATCATATGCACGATACGGGTAAAGGGAATGACCATCAGCCAGAGCGCCCCCGACCACATGTGCAGAATCATAACGGTGCGGTAGTCGAATACCTGGTAGTATGCCAATAGCCCGGTAACAAATGGTGCCGCCACGATCACCAGCAACACCCAGTCGCTGGTCTTGGTGACAAACCGTACCACCGGATGCGCCAGTCGTCGCAAGGCAAACACTGTCACAGCCACTACCACCAGGATTGTCATCACATTGGCCAGACCATCAGGGAGCGTCCACCAGCTGATTCCCCATGACTGCTCGAAGAGCATTACATGTCCGAGCAGGAAGATGGGCGTCAGGAGCAAACAAATATGAAACAGGAATGACATGACCGTGAACACCGGCCGCATACGCATATTGCGGGCGCCGAATGGCACCAACCAGTGAGCAATCGAACGCATGCCGTGGCTCAAGCTCATGTACGGATGTACCACCCGCTCCTTCTTGGAGTCCCTGTATATTTTGGCTACCCGATATATGGTACCGCCGATAAGAACGATAAAGGCAATCCAGACCAGCGGGCCACGAGAGAATTCATACATCCTTCAACTCGCTTTCATCCTCAGGCGAAGCAGAATGGCCTCGTTTATTCATCGCGCCAGTTCCTCAATCGGGACAACTTCGCGAACATACTTCTCATCTTCTACATAACGCAGCATGACATGTTGCCCGTCCGGTGAGACAATCGGGTCCCAGCAGAGACTCAGATTGGTACGCACCGGCTTGCCATCGCAGACAACGAGGAAGCCCTTATCCTGTTTGGCCTTGGCCAGAACATGGGCGCCATCGGGAGTGAAGACCGGATCCCAGATCTGGTCCCAGCCCTGGCCGGACACTTCACCGTCCACGGCAATGTTCCAGCGACCATCACTCTTCACCGGCGCGGCCACGCGCTTGGAATCGGGGCTGAATGTAGGCTCCAGGACCATGTCTTTGAACCGCCGTTTCCACGGCTTGTCATCAACCGCAATTGTCCAGCGGCCGAACTCGGGCGAGACAATCGCCGCCAGCTTGCTGCCATCGGGGCTGAAGGAATGACGCCAGAGCTGGTTATACTCACCGCTCCAGATCGGGCGACCATCTTCAGCCAGCGTCCAGTTCTTACCGTGGCGTATGGGTGCGATCACGGTGCCATTGGTCCCTTTGAAGATCGGTTCCCACACACAGCCGTATCGCTCAGTCCAGTCGGCGCCGTCGACAGATATCGAATACTCGCAGATATCGGTCCGTATCTGAGCGGCGACCTTACTGCCATCGGCATTGAAGATCGGTGACCACGTGTTGATGTACTTCTTGTCCCACAACTGACCATCGACCGCCAACGACCAGACACCCTCAAAGAACCCGGGCACATCGGCCTCGCCGAGTGAATCGGTCTGGACCGTCACCGCAGCCCGCTTGCCATCTTCGCTGAGTGCGAAATCGCGCACGGCCTTGAAACGATTCTCCCACGGCTTGTCCTCTATCACGACACCGTACTCGTTGTCCTTCTTGCACAACGCGGCGATGATCTCGCCGTCGCGCGACCAGCGCGGCTGCCAGACATACTCGAATGTATTCTCCCAGGGCTTGCCATCGACCGCAACCGTCCACTCGAAGTCGCTCTGAACCAGCGCCATCAGCTTCCCGGCCGGTGTATACCGAAGCATCCACAGCAGATCGAAAGAATCGGGCCAGGTTTGATCGTTCACACAGATAGTGAACCTGCCTTCCTCGGTTTTGACCGGAGCGGCAATAGAGTTACCATCGGGACTGGCAACCCACTCATCGATACGCGCAAAGCGGCTCTTCAGGGCGGCCAGATCGACCAACTGGGCTTTTCCGGGAGAAAAATCAACCTCTGCAGACTGGGCCATAGGCTGCTATCACTTCCTCCAAAGGTGGCTGTCACAGGCTCGAGAGGACTCGGAGCTTGTGAAGATATTAACAAGTTCCATTCGATAACCTACAAGGGCAGAACAGCTTGTCAAGAAAAAGTGATTATAACAACATACCAAAATCGCAAATCAAAAAGGATATGATAGTCAACAATAGTCCCTGTTGACCCCGTTTGTGCCCGAATGACAATGTGTGACAGGTAGTTAGATTTTCCTGATGAACCGGTATTGAGATATTGCGACTTGACAATATTGATAAGAGTTACCCACGCGCTAAAGTCCCGTTGAGTCGCGTTTTTCAGACCGAAACTCGCGTTTTTGCAACTGAACGCCCAATTGGAGACAAACAAGGCCACATGGGTCCACTCGTGACTGGCCATCAGCGGTACTCAAGAGGCTGGTATTCCATTCGATAAGAAGCCTTACTTCAACAGCTTGACAACCTCGCGGAAAGTCTCCGTGCCAGCTGTACCCATAATCTCAAACAGCGCCATCTCAACGCAACTGATAATGGCCCCTTCCTGGCGCATGCGGTCCAGCCCGACCCGGTAATTGAGCTCCACTCGTGAAGAAACACAGTCGGCCAACACATGCACCTCATAGCCGGCTTTCAGTAAGTCCCGGGCGGTCTGGTAGACACAGATATGGGTCTCAATTCCGGCCAGAATGACTTGTTTACGCCCGAGACTCTGCAGTTGCACATTGAACGGTTCGTGTCCGCAGCAGGAGAAACAGGGCTTGATTACAGGCTGGTGCCCTTCAAGGGTCTGTTTGATTTCAGGAACCGTTTCGCCCAGTTTGTCGGGAAGCTGTTCGTTCCAGATGATGGGAATATCCAGCACTCCACAAGCCTTGATGATGCGGTTGACGTTGGCGTACAGATCTTCGCGGCGGTACATGAGGGTGGCCAGTCGGCCCTGGATATCAATAATATCGA
>WJKG01000433.1 GCA_014729205.1 candidate division GN15 bacterium
GGCCCGCAGGGCATCGGACAGATCGAACCCGGCAAAGCCACCGCCGCCGAATCCACCCATACCCCCCTGGCCGAGTCCCGCATGGCCATACTGGTCATACATCTGGCGCTTCTGGGAATCCTTGAGTACCTCGTATGCCTCGGTAGCTTCCTTGAACTTCTCCTCGGCACTGCTGTCACCCGGGTTGCGATCCGGGTGGTACTTCATGGCCAGTTTGCGATAAGCTGTCTTGATCTGATCCTCGGAGGCAGTACGCTCCACCTCGAGGACTTCATAGTAGTCACGCTTTGACATCCGGCTCCAGTTTACTTCTTATCGTCGTCAACAACCTCAAAATCAGCATCTACAGCACCGTCGTCAGGTTTTTTCTCGCCCGATTCTGCTTCCGCACCACCTTCGGCGCCCTCCGCCGCTCCACCGGCCTGCTGCTGTTGCTGCTGGGCCTGCTGGTACATCTGCTCGGCGAGCTTGTGCGATGCCGCCTGAACCTCTTCCTTGGCGGAGTTGATAGCATCAGCGGAGTCGCCCTTTTGCGCCTCCTTCAGCTTCTCAACCGCTTCCTCGATCTTCTTCTTCTCGTCTTCGTCGAGCTTGTCTCCATGCTCCTTGAGCGTCTTTTCGGTTTGATAGACAAGCTGATCGGCTTCATTGCGAAGCTGAATCAACTCTGCCTTCTTCTTGTCCTCCTCGGCGTTCTGCTCCGCATCGTTGACCATCCGGTCGACTTCCTGCTCGGAAAGCCCCGATGACGCCTCGATCTTGATCGACTGCTCCTTGCCCGTACCGAGGTCCTTGGCGCTCACGTGCACAATGCCGTTGGCATCGATGTCAAACGTCACCTCGATTTGAGGCATTCCACGCGGCGCAGGCGGTATACCAACCAGTTCGAACCGTCCCAGTGTACGGTTATCGACAGCCATTTGACGCTCGCCCTGCAGCACGTGAATTGATACCGCCGGCTGATTATCCTCGGCAGTCGAGAATATCTGGGATTTCTTGGTCGGAATCGTTGTGTTGCGCTCAATAAGCTTGGTCATCACGCCGCCAAGCGTCTCGATGCCCAGTGACAGCGGGGTAACATCAAGCAGCACGATGTCCTTCATATCGCCAGCCAATACACCGCCCTGAATCGCGGCACCTATAGCCACAACTTCATCCGGGTTCACTCCCTTGTGAGGATCGCGGCCGAACAACTCCTTGACCAGCTCCACCACTCGCGGCATACGCGTCATACCACCGACCAGGACAACATCATCAATATCGTTCATGGTGAGCTTGGCGTCCGACAGCGCAGACTTGCACGGCTCCACCGTCTTCTGCAACAGATCATCGGTGATAGCCTCAAACTTCGAACGCGACAAGGTCAGGTCCAGGTGCTTCGGACCGGATTGATCCGCCGTCACGAATGGCAAGTTGATGTTCGTCTGCAATGTGGAAGACAACTCGATCTTGGCCTTCTCGGCCGCCTCACGCAAACGCTGCAACGCCATGCGGTCCTGGCGCAGGTCGATGCCCGATTCCTTCTTGAACTCATCCGCCATCCAGTCGATTATCCGCTGATCGAAATCATCGCCACCCAGATGCGTGTTGCCATTGGTCGAACGTACCTCGAAAACACCATCGCCGATCTCGAGGATAGAGACATCGAATGTTCCGCCACCCAGATCATACACCACGATCTTGCGGTTCTGCTTCTTCTGTAAACCGTAAGCCAGCGAGGCCGCGGTGGGCTCGTTGATGATCCGCAACACTTCCAGACCGGCAATCTTGCCGGCGTCCTTTGTGGCCTGGCGCTGAGAGTCATTGAAGTAGGCCGGGACCGTGATGACGGCCTGGGTCACTTCAGATCCAAGATAGTCCTCCGCTGCCTTCTTCAGGTAGCGAAGAACCATCGCCGAAATCTCCGGCGGTGCGAAGCGCTTGTCTTTGACTTCTACCTCTACACCGTTGCTGTCACTCGCGACCACAGTGTAGGGGACAATCTTCTCTTCAGATGAAACCTCATTATGACGTCGTCCCATGAAGCGCTTGATTGAGTAGACCGTATTCTCCGGATTGGTTACAGCCTGCCGCTTGGCTGCGGCTCCTACCAGCCGCTCACCATCTTTGGCGAAAGCCACTACTGAGGGTGTCGTACGGGCACCTTCCTGGTTCGGTATGACGACAGGGTCCTGTCCCTCCAGGACCGCCACACACGAGTTCGTTGTACCCAGATCAATGCCAATTATCTTTCCCATGCCTTACATCTCCTATCTATCGATTCCACATCAACGTTTAACTAACACCTGCGGTAAACCAGCGAGCCGTTACCCGCGGCTTACACCAACTTTGCTGTGGCGAAGCACCTTGTCGCCCAGCATATACCCCTTGCTCACCTCGAGGGCCACCATCCCCTCGCCGTAGTCATCCGAGTCCACCTGCATCACAGCTTCATGCAGATTCGGATCAAATGGCTGCCCTACAGCCTCGATAGGGGTAACGTCGTACTTGGTCAGAAGAGTGGTGAGTTGGATGAATATCATTTCCACGCCCTTGCGGAACGACTCCGGTGTATTTTCACCGTTTTCCGTTGATAGAGCGCGCTCGAAGTTGTCTACGATTTCCAACAGGTCGCTCAGCAAACGCTCGTTGGCCTGCTTCACCTGCTGCTCGTACTGACGAGCCGTACGCTTTCGGTAGTTCTCGAAGTCTGCGGCAATACGCAGGAGCTGATCCTCGAGTTCATCGATACGAGCCTGCAGCCGCTCCGCTTCAGCCTCTTCTGCTGGAACTTCGTCCATGTCGGCCGCGTCCGGAGTCTCTGAATCATCAGACTCGGCGCTGGTTCTTGCCTCGTCTTCCGGTTCCTCCGCCGGCTCCGCTTCACTGTCGGTGATTTCTATGTCCCGTTCGTCCTTTTCACTCATGAAGACTCATCTTCCTTTTCATGATCTATTCCTGAGAGTACATCGGAAATGGTCCGAGCCGTGTACTCGACAACCGACGCCAGTTTGGAGTACGCCATCCGCGTGGGCCCGATAACGCCGATCGTACCGCTGATATCCCCGACCTGATACGATGATGTCACCAGCGAGCAGTCGAATATCTCGCTGAACTTGTTCTCGCGACCGATCGAGATGATCAAGCCCTCCTTCTCAGCCTGCCTGAGAAAGTCACTGAGTATGCGACCATCTTCAAGCAACCGTACCAAACCGCTGATTCGTTCGCGGTCGCTGAACTCCGGCTGACTCAACAAATGATCGGCGCCCGCCAGACGGATCTCGGATTTGCTGGCATCGGTCCAAATCTTGTCCTTGGAGTCAATAATCAAATTGATCAAACGACCTTCATCCCGCACTCCGGCCAGGCGCTCATCGATTGTTCGACGAATCTCGCCCAGGGTGAGGCCTGCAAGTCGTTCATTCAAAACTGCCTCGACCTCCTGGAGCGCCCGATGATCCACCTGCGTCTTAACCTCCAGAATAACGCTCTTGGCCAGACCGGATTGGACAACCACTATAACCATCACCCGATCCTCGGCCACCGGGATCAATCGAAGGCTTGTCAACTGTCCACGATCAAACTGGGGCGCTATCGTCACCCCCAGTTGATTCGTGATATCACCTAGAATATGACTGGTCTGCCCCAGGATCTCATCGATCCCGCGCCCTTCGCGAAGCAACGTGTTGCGGATTACCTGCTTCTCTTCTTCAGTGAGATCCTCGGGTTTCAGCAGGTAGTCCACATAGACGCGATAACCCAGATCGGTCGGTATCCGGCCCGCCGACGTGTGCGGCTGCTCCACAAGACCAAGCTCCTCAAGGTCCTGAAGCGTATTTCGAACAGTGGCCGAGGAAATACCCATCGCGAACTTATTGGCAATTACCCGCGAGCCAACCGGGTCGGCCGACTGGATGTAATAGCTGATAAGGTTCGCAAGGACCTGCTTTTCGCGATCTGTCAGGTTTTCAAACGCCATAATTGCAAGGTCTCGCAGCTACCTGCCATTTTGGCAGCCACACTGTCAGAGTGCTAATAATCTATAGAGTTTATAACCAGAGTCAAGCTTAAATGATCCTCAAATTGTGATAACAACACCACTTACCCACTCTATCCGCCACTCGTCCCCGGTGATTGACATATCTCACCTGGCACGTATATTGGAGTAGTTCAAACTGGCTAACGCACCGACAGAACAACCCCACTCGCAGGATACGTGTATGAGACGCTCCTTACTGCTTCTGTTACCTCTGCTTCTCTTCAGCGCCGCCATTCATGCTCAGGATTGCTGCATAGGCATGCGCGGTAATGTCAACGGCGACGCCGAGGAAGCCGTGAACATCTCCGACCTCACCTTCCTCGTCTCCTTCTTGTTCAGCAGCGGGACTGCTCCGGAGTGTCCGGAAGAAGCCGATGTCACTGCCGATGGTACGATTAACATCCAGGACCTGACATTCCTCGTTGCCTATGCCTTCCAGGGTGGCGCGGCACCGCCCGAGTGTCCGGCAGTGCCAGAGGACAGCGTCATACAGGATCTAACAGTCGGCTCTCAGTTTGAAGGGATCGTCACTCAATATAATTCGTCTGGCAGCGTCATCAGTATCGACACCGGCATTACTGCCGTCGTCGCCGACACGCTGCTTGACGATTGGTTGTGGGCACTGGTTGTCGACAGTGTCAATGGCGATACGCTGGTCGCATCGAATCAACCCGACGGACTCTGGTATTTTGACAGCGCCTTCTACAATCCCCCCGGCACCAAATATCTCGCCCTGAAGTATCCTGCCACTGCCGGAGACAGCTACCCGCTGCTTGATTTCACGGTACATGTGGAATCAACCAACGAGCTGATCACAGTGCCGGCCGGTGAGTTCGAGTGCTACCACTACCGTATTGCTGCGATCTTCGACATCACAGTTGGCGAGGTCTGGGCGTGCCCCAACATAGGGATCATCAAGGCGGACGAGTACACGCTCGATGGATTCTCCGTCTATCTGACCAGCCGCATGGAATTGCTCAGCTACTCGCTGGCCAAGGACCGTTGACACCCTGATCAACTGATATCTTGCCCCAAAGAAAAGCCCCGATGCGTCAGGCGCACATCGGGGCGGTAACTGTTGTATCCTGCGAGAACCTATCTCACTTCATTCCCGCGTCAATCAGCGCTTTTTCTTGCCACCGGACGACGAGGACTTACTCTTGCCTCCGGAACTCGAAGAGCCCTTGCTCTTGGAAGAGCCGCCGCTGGACTTACGATAGGAACCGCCACTGGACTTGCTGCTGCTGCCCGTCGACTTGCGGTACGAGCTGCCACCCGATGACTTGCTGCTGCCCTTCGAGCTCGGTGTGCGTTTGTAGCTGCCGGAGCTCTTTGGCGAGGATGATGGCGTCCGGGCCTTGTAGCCACCACTGCGACCGCTGGACTTGGAACCGCCAGTCTTCTTGCGGTAGTAACCACCACCCGTCGACTTGCTGGAACGCCCCTTGTCGTAGGTATTACCCGAGCCCTTGGCCGACCCGCGACTTCCGTAGTCGTCGACCCGATAGCTGCCACGGGACTTAGTGCTGCGATCATACCCGGAGCGCGGTGTGTTCGCCTTGTACCCACCGCTCCTCGAACCGCTGGCCTTATAGCCGCTGCGCCCGCCGGAATAGACGCTGGAGCCGTCCGTGCTCAGACCGGCCGACTGATACCCGCGACCGCTCTTGACAACTTCAGTGTTCCCGCGGGCGTGCTTCTTGGTCGTGTTCAGAATCTTGTAATTGTCTTTGCTCGGCTGAGCGGTGTACGACTTAGCGTCGCGTCCGGTAACGACCGTTCGGTTGCCCTTCGTGGTCACGGTCGTAGTGTGCTTGGTTACCTTCTCGTACTTGGCATGGTAGTCCGGATAACCATTGCTCACTGGATCGCGGTAGCCGACCGAACGCACTTCCTTGTACTTTGACGTATTTGCCGGCGAAGTCCGAATCGTGTAGTGATCCAGCACCAGCGTGTTGTAACGGGTGATGTGAACATCAGACTCCCAGCAATAGCCCCATCGGTCGTAGACCGTCACCGTATGCCAGCCGACATAGACACGAGGAATATACAAAGGAGCACATCCCCAGTAGACACCGTTGACATAGATGGAACCACCGATTGGATAGTCGATATAGACATTGCCACAGGCGACCCACGAGGGATACGTCGGATAGTACACCGGCCGAAAATAGACCTCTTCCCACTCGTTGACATAGGCTGCCGTGCGATCCCAGGCGAAGCGCTGACCATCATAGGCCACGAAGTACTTGCGATTCAGGTGATCCATGAAGTCGAAGCGGTCCTCCCAGTCGCATACCAGTCCTGAGACACCGTACCAGTCCGGAATAGGGAACTGCTCCCGGGAGGCAATCACCTGGATGTTCTCTACCCCCTCGGGGCCTGTCACCACCAGGTCATGGTCGGCACCCTCGGCGGGCAATCTATTGGTCACGCCGCCATAAACGAAATTGTCCTGCCCGGGCCTGCTCGGAAAGAGCATGTTCACACGCCCCTCGGTGTCGATAGAATAGATTGCAACAAAGGCATCCGAGTTCACCCGGAAGTAAATCGAGATCTTGTCGCCGATGTAATATTCACCGTCGGAGTGGTTCGTCCATATCTCGACATCGAGATACCTGTCCACCTTCACCCGATCATACCAGGCGTAGTCATCATCGTTGTACGGCTGGGCGTTGACCGTACGGCTCACTGGCCCCAGCGTGAATAGCAACGCCAGCGCGACTATGAGAAGCAGAGATTTGCGATACATAACAGTTACCTTCCTTCCTGGACCGCCTGATGGTCCACATCTATAACGTCGCTGATCACCGGCTCGTCCACATCGGGATCACCCGGTGACAGTTCGCGATTATCCTGATCCGTTTGATAGGCCCACTCGAAGTCAACCGAGGTGGTGCCGATATTGGTCACGCGCATCTTGGCGTAGTTGAAATCCTCCGTCCAGATGACGTAGGTGTGACCCTCAATCAACTCTAACTGCCGCACTTGCACCCAACCATTGTCAGGGGCATAGCCGATATCAGCGAAATCATACGTGTATCCCATATCCTGCATATCTGTCCCGGCACGACCGGCCATGAGCCAGAAGATGCCACCATCGAGCCAGACATAGACATCGGCAGCGGCGTTATTCCATGGCACAATCTCGTTGTCCTCGAGCACGAATCCACCCCAGGCCGGCTGAGAATCGGCATCATACAGTTTAACCGTACCGTCCTTGCGCGGAGTATCAAAGACGTTTTCGGCAGACAACAGGGATTCACGTCCAAGCCTGTCGACCGATGAAATCGCGTACCAGTAGGTCACGCCATTCTGGGCCGTGTTGTCGACAAAACCGGGCTCATAGTAGATCAGGTCCAAATCAGGGTTCGGTTCGGCGGTACGTCGACCGATCTCCTCGTAACCGGTGGTCTGTTCAAACGAACGGTAGATCACAAACTCTACTATGTCGCTGCGATATGGGCCGGTCCAATAGAGATCCACAGCACCATCGGCAGTCACGCTGTACACTCCCTGGGGCGGCTCAGGATAGGGGTTGACGATGTCATCGGAATCATCATCACAACCGGCAGCCACCAGCATCATGGCCAGGATCATAATCAACAAAGGGATGCGCGTTTTCATCAGTCTTATCTCCTGTTAGCACTATCGTCCACTTAGTTGTTATACAAACAGCGTGCCAAAAAAAACAAGATGTTGTCACGCAATAAGGTAGCTGAATAATCTAAACTGCGATGGCGGCCACGATGCACAATTACTGTGCGCTCGCCAGGTCCGGGCGCACAAAATACGTGCAATCACACCGGTAAGGATATCAGTCCTCAGAGAGTCCGTAGTCCTTGATTTTGGAGCGAAGCGTATTGCGGTGGATGCCCAGAACCTCGGCCGTAGCAGCCAGATTCCAGTCCATCTGATCCAGGCAGAACTTGATGTGGCGCTTCTCGACTTCCGACATGGGCATGAGTTCCGGCGCAGGCGTCGACTCGTCGCCGAAATCAAGACCACCAAGCGTCTCGGTAGTAATACTATCACCGCTCGTCAAAATGGCCGCCCGTTCGATGACGTTCTCCAGCTCTCGAACGTTGCCAGGCCAGTCGTAGCTGGTGAGCAGCCGAGCTGCACCTGGTTCGAGTCCTGTCAACTGCCGACCAGTCTTGTGATTAAAGCGATCAATGAAGGTCTGAGCCAGAAGCAGGATATCAGCCTTCCTTTCCGACAACGCTGGCAGGTCGATTCGCATGATGTTCAGTCGATAGTAGAGATCCTGTCGGAAGGAACCCTCCTTGACCATCTGCTCAAGGTCGCGGTTGGTCGCCGCCAGGATACGCAGGTCAAGCGTCACAGGCGTAGTGCTGCCAAGCCGCTGTACGGTCTTCTCCTCTATCGCACGAAGCAGCTTGACCTGCATCGATAGCGGCATCTCCCCCACTTCATCCAGAAGCAGCGTGCCGCCATCGGCGAGCTCGAATCGCCCTTGCCGTGCCTGATCGGCGCCTGTGAAGGCCCCCTTCTCATGGCCAAACAACTCTGACTCCAGCAGCGTCTCTGGAAAGGCCGCACAATTGACAGTCACCAGTGGCTTTGCGGAACGATCCGAAAGCGAGTGAATTGCCCGCGCCACCAGTTCTTTGCCGGTACCCGATGGCCCTGTGATCAGGACAGTGGTGTCGCGCGGGGCAACCAGCCCTACCAGCTTGAGCACTTCCTTGATAGCGGGCGATTCCCCCACGATCTCGGTCGTAGGAAAGACGTCTTCGAGACGCTCACGAAGCAACTGATTACTGACTACAAGACGGTTCTGCTCCGCTGCCCGGCGAAGCTTGAGCAGGAGTTCATCGAGATCCTCGATCGGTTTTGTGAGATAGTCGCAGGCACCGGCTTTGATAGCCGCCACCGCCGTCTCCACCGAACCAAAGGCTGTCAGGACAATCGCCTGCAGGTATGGGTTGAGTTCTTTGAGTCTCCCGAGCAACTCAATGCCGTCCATGCCGGGCATTTTCATGTCGAGCAAGGCAACAGGCGCAAAAACACGCTCGTATGCAGCCAGTGCCTCTTCGCCGTTGGCAGCGGCGGTAACCATGAACCCCTTGCCGCTCAGATATCCGGCCAGCAGGTCTCGTTGCCCCTGCTCGTCGTCAACAATGAGCACCTTGATCTCAGACATGCCTATTAGGTACCTCCGCCGTGCGATACGGTGCAACAAGAAAAAGCCCGCCCTGCACAAGCAGGACGGGCCGGAGATCTACAATCTTGCGAGGTGCTTATCCCTCTCCGAAAAGGATGCGCAGTCCTGCGTGCAAATCAAGGGTCGTCACGTTCTCACCGAACGTGATCTCCTCCAGGCCATATTCATCGGTGTTGTCCTCGGTGAAGGCATAGTGGAAATTACCTTCCACAAACAGACCACCCCAATCCGAAGTGAAGTAGAACAGACCGGCGCCAAAGCCCATTGCCCACGCTCCACCATAGGCCAGCTCGCGAAAACGATCACCTTCCTGGTGTCGGGCGAAGGTAGTGAACTTGGGATGCTCGATGCCAATATGCGCCTTGAGATATGGTTCCAGACTGCTCTCACCCTGGAAGTAGTACTTCAAATAGATGTTCGGGTTGTACAACCTGTGGTGAAGATCATCATCCTCCAAAACACCCACTTCTTCATGACCCATCTGGGTGTACATAAACGAGAAACCCAGCACGACATTCGGCTTCAGGAAGTAGCCGACATCGATACCGACCGATGGGCCAATGGTTGCGCCCAGCGAGTCCTGGAACTCGGTGATGCCGCCAATTGGGATACCGAGACCGCCGTAGAAGTTCACCTCGAGAATATCAACGAATTCATAATCATCCTGCGCTGCGGCGGGCTGCGAGAGAATCACAACCAGCGCCAGGGCCATCACCGTGGCAATCCATTTCATAGAGTATGTCCTCAACAGTTGATCCTTTGTTCCCACTGCCTTTCAGACGTGTCGCACGCCAAGTTCGTTTATCGCTCAAAGCGTTGGCACTCGAAAGCTTGAAGAAACACATTAAATAGTGGTTTGTCAATATTTTCGTCCTGCTCCCGGTATCGATCGCTGAACGATATCGTCAGACACCCTTCTGGGCGGCAATTCGGGCTGCAAACAGCTCGTTGTTCCGCGGTAACCACCTGCGGTTCAAAAAAAAGCACTTGAAAATGAATACGGATCGCGTATTATTCGGCCTTTACATGGTGTAGATCTATGGGAATGAAAGCACTCATAATAGGCTCCGGAGGGCGCGAACACGCCCTGATCTGGAAACTAAAGCAATCCAAGAAGATCGACAAGGTCTTCTGTGCCCCCGGCAACGGTGGCATTACGCAAGGGGCTAAGTGTATCAATATCGGCCCCGACAATATCAAAGGTCTCTGTGACTTCGCCCATCGCAACAAGATCGGCCTGACTGTGGTCGGCCCTGAAGACCCGCTGGCGGCGGGGATCGTCGATGAGTTCCACAAGCGCAAGCTCCGCATCTTCGGTCCCGATAAAGAGGGCGCTCGACTCGAGGCCAGCAAGGTCTTTGCGAAGGAGTTCATGCGCAAGTACCACATCCCGACAGCCCCGTTCAAAGTGTTCGACTCGGTTTCGGATGCTATCGGTTTCTGCAAGTCGGTCGAATTCCCGGTCGTGATCAAAGCCGATGGCCTGGCTGCCGGCAAGGGAGCCGTGGTAGTCAAGAACATCGACCAGGCCACTCAGACTCTCGATGAGATAATGGTGAAAAAGGTCTTTGGCAAAGCTGGCAAACAGGTCGTCATCGAGTCATTCCTGAAGGGCCAGGAGTTGTCGATCATGGCCATTTGCGACGGCAAGTCCTACTTGCCACTGCTGCCGAGTCAGGACCACAAGCAGGCCTTCGACGGCGACAAGGGCCCCAACACCGGCGGCATGGGAGCCTACTGCCCGGTACCGTTTGTCGATGATGACATGCTCAAGGAGATTGAGGAACATGTCCTGGTCCCAACTATTGACGGGCTCAAGAGTGAGGGAATCAAATACCGAGGTGTCATCTACGCCGGCCTGATGATGACTGCCGAAGGACCGCGCGTCCTGGAATACAATGTGCGTTTTGGCGACCCCGAGACGCAAGTCGTGCTGCCGCTGCTCAAGAGTGATCTGGCCGATTTGATGCTGGCCTCGGTTAACGGCAAGCTCGGTAGCTTCGGCAAGCTTGACTGGCGCGAGGAAACCGCTGTGTGTGTCATCATGGCATCCAAGGGGTATCCCGGAAAGTACAAAAAGGGCGTCCCGATCAACGGCCTTCAAGTCCAGGATAATCGAGCCTTCATCTTTCATGCGGGAACATCGCGCAAGGGGAATCGCTTCTTTACTAATGGAGGTCGCGTTCTCGGTGTCATGGCTCACGACAAGTCGCTGAACAAGGCCTTGTCCCGTGCTTACAAGATTGTGGATAAAGTGAAATTCGACGGGGCTCATTACCGGAAAGACATAGGATCCCGGGCTGAGCAACAGGTCGCTTGAGAAGGAAGAAGAGAAATGCCAAAGGTGTTAATCGTCATCGGTTCTAAGTCGGATATGGAATACGCCGAGAAGTGCCGTATTCAGTTGGAAGCCTTCAAGATAGAAGGCGATATCAAGGTCTCATCGGCACATCGCCACCCCGAACAAACCGCAAAATTGACGGGCGAAGCTGAAAAGAACGGCTACGAGGTTATCGTGGCCATGGCCGGACTTGCGGCGGCACTGCCCGGTACGGCTGCAGCTCACTCCAACCTGCCCGTCATTGGCGTGCCCATCCCGGCTGCGTTAGGCGGTCTGGATTCACTGCTTGCTATTGCTCAGATGCCACCCGGAATTCCGGTCGGCTCGGTTGCGATCGGCTCCCCGGGAGCTAAGAACGCCGCCGTCCTGGCCGCTCGAATCCTGGCCCTGAAACATCCGGATGTCAAGCAGGCCGTCGAGGATCACCGTAAATCCCTGTAGACACGCGCCGGATCGTTTTCGTCTCATACGTGTAGAATTGTCAAACGCCCAAGCAATACAATCGAAGGGAGAATGCATGCGTTATACGAACTTAGCCAAAACGATCAGCCTCGGGCTGGCTCTGACCTTTGCCATAGTGCTCGGCCTGGGAGCAGTCGATGCTGTTGCCGACGAGGCCAAGGCTAAGGAGAGTTACAACATTGGTGTCGAGTCCATGAAGGAAGGCAAGTATAACGACGCTATACTCGCATTCCGACAGGCGCTTACCGAAGATCCGGAATACGTGGACGCATACATCAACCTCGGCGCTGCCCTGTATCAGACCCGAAAGTTCGCGGAAGCTCTCGATGCCTTCCAGAACGCAACCGAGAAGGCACCGGATAATGTCGATGCCTGGCTGAACTACGGCCGCGTGAACTACGTGCTGAAGAAGTATGGCGATGCGGAACTGGCCTTCAAGCAGGCTATCGAACTGGCCCCCACCAACGCCGACCTCTACAAGGAACTCGGTAAGGTGTACTACAAGCAGCGCCAGTATGACAACGTCATTTCCTCACTTCAGGCCTGCCATGAGAACGGTGGCGGCGACTTCCTGACCTGGTTTATGCTCGGCAAGGCTTACGAAAAGCAGGACCAGACCACTCAAGCTATTAACGCCTTCCAGAAGTCCATCGAGGCACGAAGCAGTAATTACAACGCCTACTTCGCACTGGGGCAGATCTATCTGAACCAGGAGAAGTTCATGAAGGCCGCGGATATGTACGACAAGGCTCTTGAGGCCGACCCGCAGAAGTTCCGCGCTGCTTACAATTACGCGGTTGCTATCGAGTCGGCTGACCCCGATGCTATCGATCGCAATATCGCGGCATGGCAGTCATTTGTGAAGATCGCCAAGGGCAACCCAAAAGCCAAGCGCGACCTCGACATCGCTATTGCCCACATTGAGGATCTCCAGGAACGCAAGGAGCTGCTCGAATCCAACTAACGCTGCTCCAGGAACACAATAAACTGTTTCAGGCCCCCGTCAATGTTTGAACAGAAGCCCCGCCTGCTTTCAGGTGGGGCTTTATCATTCTTGGTAATCGACGACAACAGCGGCATCAAATGGAAACGGCGAGACATCGCTGCCTCGCCGCTCCGAGATATGTATCTCCGATTGCGTATGGTCGTAGTTACCGACGGAATTCCACTCGATCGAAATCATCCCAGTCGACTTCAATTCGGTCACCGGCATCCGTCTTGACAAATATCCCCTTGTTGTCTTCATCGACATCGTTGGATCCCCGGAGCCGGAATTCGCGTCCGTCCAGAACTGTCACCAACGACGAACGGTACGATTTCTTCTCGATCATCCTGATCAACCCGAATTCCACATCGAACTCCACATCATGGTACTCACCATCGAGGATTTCCCAGGTGTAGCGTTCATCCGCATCCCATATGATCTCCCCGGTGAAGGACTCGCCGTCCTCAGTGTAAATCGTGCCGTAGATCTTATGACCGCCGTCGAAATCGTCATACCTGACTTCGCGCGATGGCCGCGTAAACTCCAGACGTTCAAACTCGTCCCAGTCAACCGTGACCTGACCGAATCCCGGATCGCCTATCACGATCCCGCGGTTTCCATCGTCAACATCATTGGTCTCACGCAGCAATAGTTCGTCACCATTGGCCAGAGTGACCATGGCTCCATTGGAACTGTACCGCTCAATAGCCGAGATCTTGCCAAAATCAATCTTCCGGCTGCGATTGCGCTCTGAGCCGTCCAGAATGTCCTCGGTGAAGATCTCATCCATGTCCCAGCAGACATAAC
>WJKG01000434.1 GCA_014729205.1 candidate division GN15 bacterium
CGCCATCATAAGGCGAAATCAGGGCGGCGATGGTGATAAACCCGGTCTCCATGAACAATCGGGCCACCTCGCCCACACGACGCACATTCTCGCAACGATCTTCGCGAGAGAAGCTGAGGTCGCGGTTCAGGCGATGTCGGCAATTGTCCCCATCGAGCACCATGACCTGAAACCCGCGGTCGAAGAGGTCCCGTTCCAGTTGAGTGGCCAGGGTCGACTTGCCGGCGCCGCTGAGTCCGGTCAGCCACAGAATGTGTCCCCGGTGCCGGTTGCGATGCTCGCGTTCGTCACGTTGGACCCGGCCGACGACCGGTACGATATTAGTGTTGGTCTGGAGCAACCGATTAGTTGTTGCAGGTTGTGTGATATCAAGCGCCACCAGCTGATTCCTATGCTGTGCCCGTCGGTGCGGGCGTGTTGTCCATGTGCTGTGCGATGCTCGCACGGACCGTCGTTTTCCTGTGATTTGTATCGGATGATTGTGCAGAAAGTTAACACGTGCGGGAGGTTGAGTGGGGTGGGCACACAGGGTGTGCGCTCACATAGTGCGGATATATCACTGTGGATAATGAAAACTGCCGGAGGCCGGACTCGAACCGGCACGGCCCAAAGGGCCAAGGGATTTTAAGTCCCTGGTGTCTACCCATTCCACCACTCCGGCGGTGTGGGAAATGTAGGCAGATTGTTGCTTACAGGCAACAAAGAAAGCCCCCCAAGAGGTGGCGCAGCACAGAGATAGCACAAAAACAAGGCAGACGGATCGACTCCGTCTGCCCCATAATGTCTATAGCTCGAGAATGCTACTCGTGTAACACTTAGCCGCCAATCGGGAAGCTGGCGCCAACCGAAAGCTGCAACATGTATCCCGAAGGATCCGTGAACAACAGATGGAAACGAGGCATTCCAAAGAGCATAATGCTCTCGCCAACCTTCTGTTGGTAGATGATGCCGGCGCTCAGCCCCAGATCACCATCGTACAGCCCAAGGCCGGCGATGCCGAATGTCGCCTTCTCTTCGGTATGGTTGAAGGCGTACAGACCATTGGCCAGGATATTGGCATCGAACTCGGAATCTGATACCGAGACACCGCTGGTCTTATCTTCCGATTCGGCGCTGTAATTCTGGAGATACAGTTCGCCGCCGATCATGATGTTCTCCTTCATCCCGTAGAAGAACTGCCCACCAAGATTGAAGGTCGGACCGACAGTGAACTCAAAGAAGTCAGTCTCGTAGTCCTCAAAGGCATCGCCAAAGCCCAGCGCATAGCCCACATAGCCGTTGACGAACATTTCCCCCTCAAGGTCCTCGGCGGACACGGCCGTAGTCGCCAAAAGAACAATACCAATGATTGTGAGTGCCTTTTTCACACTTTCCTCCTGAAGCACTAATGCTCTTTTTAGGTTTCTTTGGGTCGGTTTCCTTACCCTGTATCGCGGGCAATGAAACGAAGGACGTGAGAAAAAGCCACAAAAAAGTTAGTTGTGTATTCGAACTAAGGAGATCCCTGCAACCAGTGCTGATCGTACGGATTAGCTGACGTGTCGATACGGTGAGCTCTCGTATGAGCTTACTAAGTATACTAGCGCCATACTATTCCGTCTTCTCCCTGCGCACCTTACTGAACACCTTCCGCACACCGCGGTGTACATCATCGTGAATGACGTACAGACACGGTATCAACGCCAACGTGAGCGGGGTGGCGAAGATCAATCCATAGCCCAGACTTAGTGCCATCGGCGCCACAAATGGATCCGAACCGCCCAGACCATACGCCAGGGGGATGAGACCGGCCGCCGTTGTTAATGTCGTCATGAGGATTGGTCGGAGCCGGTTGGCGGCACCTTCTGAGACGATATCAAACAGTGTGCGGTCGCCGTCGTCATCCTCACGCAGTCCGTTAATGTGGTGCACCATTACCAGGGAATCGTTCACCACCACACCGGACAGTCCAACCAGCCCCATCATGGCCAGGAATCCAAGCGGCTCGGAGTGCAACAGAAAGGCGATAATGACTGACAACATGCCAAACGGGATAGCGATAATAATCACCAATGGCTGACTCACCGAATTGAACAGCAGAATCAACAGAAAGAAGATCGCCACCACCGCTATTGCAAAGGCGACATATAAGCTCTGAAACGACTCCTGAGTCTCCTCAGCCTCTCCGCCAACAACGAACCGCATGCCGGGATAGTTGTCGCGCAGATCGAAGCGGTTGAGCACGGAATCGGTGGCCTGTACCGCCGTGATCTGGTCCTCGTTGACATCGCCGGTCACCATCGTTGCCCGTTCGCCGGCATAGTGGTAATAAATTGAAGGTCCCTGTTTCGTGACCAGGGTGGCTACTTCACCCAACCGGATTAACCGACCCTGGTTGTTGGGGACCTTAAGGTTGGTCAGATAACTGGTATCGCGCCGCGCTGTGTCCTCGAGCAGAACCCGGTATTCCACATCGACATCCTCGTATCGCATACTGCTGACCAAAACGCCGTCATAGGCGATTCGTATGGTGCGAGCGACATCGGCAGCCGACAACCCCAGACGGGACAGGCGCTCGTAGTCGAGGTCGACCTCAACCTGTTGCTTGCCGCGGCGATCATTGCGATCCAGGTCCAGCGTGCCCTCCATACCCGCCAGGACGGTCATCACCGAGTCGGTAAGTTTGCGGCGGATATCGTCATCGTCACCGACAATCCTGATTGTAATCGGTTCGCCGACTGGTGGACCACCAGCGTCGATCTTGTAGTAAATGTCCTCGATGTCGGATATGGTGTCAGTGATCTGTCGAATCGAGTCAATGACCATATCGGCCGTGCGGCTGCGCTCGGAGTATGGCGTCAGATTAACACGAATGAAACCCCAGTGATCAGCCTCACCGGGCTGCCGCCGGCCGTGACTACCGATTCGAGCGGCGAAGGACTCAAGTTCATTTTCGGGCAGGTCGGCGATGATATCCTCGATCTCGAGTACCTTATCCTCCGTACGCTGTAAGGAGGCTCCTTGAGGGAGCTCGATAAAGATTCGAAAGGTGTCGGCTGCTTTGGCCGGGAAGAGAATGAAGGGCATATAGTTTGCCGCGTACCAGATGCCACTCACCACGAGCCCGGTTGATGCGAGCACATAGATATAGCGGAAGCGAAGGACACCGTGGATCAGCTTGCGATACGCACGACGTATGCCATCGAACCAGGAACGTGTACTCCCTTTCCGGGGCGGTACTCCCTTCAGAGCCGGCACCAGGTGGCCGGGCAATGCCACTACCATCTCGAACAGCGAGACCAGAAGTGCCAGGGAAATCACCAGTGGGATCACGCGCACGAACTCACCGACGATTCCCTGCATGAAGAACATCGGGGCGAATGCCAGGAAGGTTGTCAGTAGCGTAGTCATGACTGGCTGGAACACAGATTCGACACCCCGCGTGGCGGCATCCAGACGGTCTGCTCCACCCTCCCGATACTGTACTATCTTCTCGGCGATGATGATGCCGTCATCAACGATGATCCCCAGCACAACCAGCATGCTGGCAAGAGAAATGATATCGAGGTAGTATCCGCCGAGCGGCAACAGGAAAACCACGCCGAGTAACGCTACCGGAATACTGAGCCCGACCCAGAACGCAACTCGCAAGCTGAGGAAGATGCTGAGGATGATAATGACCAGCGCCAGGCCAATGGCGCCATTGTTAAGCACGACATTGAAACGATTGCGAACGTAATAGGACTGGTCGTTGGTGTACTTGACCGTAATGCCCTCGGGGAGAAGATCTTCGTTCTCCGTTGCCATCTGCTTGATCGCATCGACGGTGCGGATGATGTCAGCGGATTCCTTCTTCTTGATCTGAAACGTTACCGCGGGTTGTCCCTCGATGTGCGAAATGACCCGGGAGTCTTCATAGCTATCCTCAACCTGTGCCACCTGCCCAACCGTCACCACGGGGCTGGTGAATGTAGAGCGTACGATGACCTCAGCGACGTCGGTAGGGTGATCGAACTGCGCCAGAGTCACCAGGCTCTTTTCACTGCTGTATGATTCCAGCGCTCCGCCGGTGGAGCGAATGTTGCGTCGTTCGATAGCGCCGGCCACCTGGGCCAGGGCGAGCTCGTAGCGGTCGATTGCGTCCGTACTGACCTTCACCTTGACTTCGCGATCGCGATACCAGACCTCGTCGACATCAGCCACTCCGCTGACCGTCAGCAGCTCGTTCTTGAACCAGTGGGCTGTCTGGCGCAGCTCGTGATACGGCACATCGCCGGCCACCCCGACCTCAAGAATGGGGAGCTCACTGCTATCGAGTTCTGTGATGACCGGGTCCTCCAGCACTCCTTCGGGTAAATCGGTCACACGATCGACGGCGCGTCGGACCTCGTCCTTGATCTCCTCCATGTTGTCGGCATTGATGTCGATAGTGACGGTGATGACTGAGATCCCCTCCATAGAGTATGACACCACCTTCTCCAGATTGGCAACTCCGCGCACTTCTTCCTCGAGCTCATTGGTGACATTCACCTCAACGTCCTCAGGTGATGCACCCGGGTAGCGTGTCGTGATGATCATCTCGCCGAGTTCGACCTCAGGGAAGATGTCTCGTTGTATCTGAAAGAGAGTACCGACACCCAGGACCAGTACCATTGTCGTGAACATGAGCGCAAGTAGATGTCGACTGGCGAAAAAGCGAAAGAGTGGTCTCATGGCGAGATTACCTGATGGCCGATCCGTCTACAATCTGGTCCGTCAGCTCCCTGAGGTCGATCAGCAGCTGGTGATAGGTGGCCGCATTCTGCGCATACGTGAGCCGCGCGTTCTGCTCCATGTCCTGGGCCTGAATGACCCAGACCAGCTGGCCCCGCCCCTGCCGGTAGAGCTTTTGCTCCTCCTGCCACCTCTCACGGGCGGATTCAATTGCAGCCCGGTTGAGTTCGAGGACATCTTCCAGGTCACGCATTCGCTTGAGGATGGTCCTCACCGACGAGCGGATCTGTAACAGCAGATTCTGCTCGCTCATTTTCAGTTGCTTCTGCTGCAACCTGACCACCTGGATATCAGTCTCAGCAGCATGAGCCCCCAGAGGGTGTTGAAACAGGAGACCTATTGCCCATCGAGGATCATCAATCGTAACTGACTCACCGAACGTGTCGTCCCCTCCCATTAAACCAAGCGATAGGTTCAGGTCAAGTCGTGGCAGTTCAGTCTGCTCGTAAGCTGATAACTGCCTCTCCATCTGATCACGCTGGGTGCGGAGCACCTGAATCTCGCGGCCGTCTGTCTCTATGATCGCGTATGCACTATCCAGGCTCGGCAGTTCTGCAGTTCGAAAGAGGTCGTATTCCGGCCTCTTCTCGATGAGCGCTTCCCATTGAGCAAGTTCTGCCAGGCGCGCAGCTTGCGCATCGCGACGTGATTCCGCCAGGACCAGTTGTTGTCGCACGGTGCGATAAGCATTCTCGGCACGGAGCAGGTCCGCGCGGTCAATCAGATTGACATCGTAACGCTCCTTTAGATGACTCCGTTCCTCTTGGGCCAGTTCCAGACGTTGCTGTATGATTTCAGCCTGTGCGGCAAGGCTGACCCAGGTGACAAACTGGCCGGACAGGTTTGCCAGGAACTCTTCTATGTCTTCCGAGGACTGCAAGTCCGCAATAGTAGTCTCGAACGCACCGAGATCATACTGCAGCCGATCGAGGTCTCCACCACGATTCTGCAACAGTGGCTGGGTGAAACCCACCGAGACGATGTGCTCATACAACCTGGGCGCACCGGTGGAGATGGACTGATCACCGGCGGGACCGGGTATGTTGATGTTCGGCAACTCCTGGTCGGTATAGTTCGTCTGCCAGCTGAAGGACAATTCGCCCCCGGTGTTCCAGATAGCCCGTTCAAATGCCGCATTAAGCGAGACCTTATCGACACGGGTCGGTGCAAACGGACTGGTGCTCACGGGTTCAACATGCGAGTAGCGAGGATTCACGCGCAGTCGCCAGTCCTCCGCAGCCAGGAAACCCTGGCGACGAATATCGCTGATCCTGGGCCTGAACTCCTGCTGACTGATCAATGGATGGTTGGCAGCAACAGAATCCAGGAATGTCGGTAAGGTGATACTCTGAACCGCATGTGGTACAATGATGATCACACTCAGCAGTATGAGCAAACGGAACAGATACACTTGCCTCCCTTCGTGAAAGGGTTACCCGACAGCGGTATTGACTGAGTCGATAATCTCCTCAACATCACCTTTGAAATCCAGCCACGTCTCGACAGACTGCTCGTTCACTGCATCCAGGGTTTGGTTCACCTGGGTTTGCAATTGCTCAAGTCGCATCTTCTCGACCCGTAACTCCTCTGAAGCGTCTTCCGGAGCATTGGCCATGTTCTGTTCAATCTTCTTCAACTCTTCATCGATTCGCCGGCTGGCTTCCTGCAAGTCGTCTCTTAAAGCTACTTTCTCCTGGCTCAGATCAACATCGAATGTCTCTTCACCATCGGAGCAGCCTGTCATGGCCACGGCGACGACAACGATTGCGGCTATTGCTATTTTGATTGCTATTCTGCTTAGTCCTCTCACATTATCCTCTCTTTGGTGACGCGCTTGCCACGGTTCGCTCTGACGATACCAACACTTCTGGCACTACGTTCCGCTGCTCACGCACATAAGGTACCTGGGAATCGGGTACATCTCTCACACCGGTGGTTGCTTCTTCTTACCCTGTACAAGTCCCGCGATCAACGAAATGACGAAGACTACCAGAAAGACGAAGAACAGTATCTTGGCGATGCCCGCCGCTGCGTCCGCTATCCCGCCGAAGCCGAATACAGCGGCGATCAGTGCGATAATTAAGAAGATTACAGCCCATCGTAACATAAGCTCAGTACTCCATGATTGCAGAGCCACATCATTACCATCAGGCGCAGAGAAGGCCGCGGTAATGAGGATCTGACATGTACTAGATTAGTCGCCCCGGATGTGCGAACACGCACTACAGCGATTGCTGGAACTCGTCTACTTGCTTCTTGGCCTCGTCCTGTGCCAATCCGTACTTTTCCTGAAGCAAGCCTTCAAGCTGGTCTCGCTGTCCCGCCACTTGTGCTACATCATCCTCGGTCAATCTACCCCACTGCTGGCGGACCTTGCCCTGAAGCTGTTTCCAGTTACCGGCGATTTCGTCCCAGTTCATACGAACCTCCTATGATGGACATCGCACGTCTCAGCGCTTCGCACAACCTTCGGAATGAATCCCGAAGGATCTCAGATGACTCGCGTATCCCCAACGCGTCTTATCGATATCCGAGATGATTGTTGTAACGGCCGATTACACGACCTTGTCTGATCAACAGGCTGTCTGACGGATGGTTCCACCTTTGTCGCAGAAGCGATGGCGAGACTCAGCCTCGCGAATCATCTGAGTCCGGACGCTTCTCATCGATTCGATCCTTAAGCTTACGTGTGAACCGGAGGGTCAGAAAGTTGAGCAGGGCCAGGACGATGGCAATCTCAAAGCGGTGCCACGCAACAGCAACGCCAATAGCTCCGGTATTCCAGATACTGGCAGCGGTGGCGGTGCCCTGCACGTTTCCTTTGTCCTTGAGGATGGCGCCACCGCCGATGAAGCCGATGCCAGTGACAACACCGAACATGATACGAGCCATGGCACCATCGCCCTCGAGTACGTACATCCCCGTAAGCATGAACCCGCATGATGCCACAGCGACCAACGGGAACGTACGCAATCCAGCACTTCCAGCACGCGCCTCGCGGTCCCAGCCAATGGGCAAGGTCAACGCGAATGCAACTGCCATGAGGTATAGATGAGAGAGTGTCTCCGAGAGTGAAATGTCCACAAGCACTCCTTGTTTGAAACACCAGTCAACGGCCGGCTGCCAACTGGTTTTGTCGTGCCACGGGGATAGTCATAGAC